>JBFHFG010000008.1:0-16640 GCA_041583815.1 Halovulum sp. | reverse complement strand
GCCGTCAGCCGGGCCGGGACCCAGTTGACCACGTCATCCAGCCGCGCGGCGACGCGCCCGAACGCATCGTGCCGGGGGGTGCGATACCCGATCATGCTGTCCAGCGTGTTGACCGCCTTGTAGCCCGCGATTCCCGGAAGCCCGAACAGCACGCCCCAGAACAGCGGTGCGATCACTCCGTCCGAGGCATTCTCGCCCAGGCTTTCCAGTGCCGCGCGGGCGACACCCGCCTCGTCCAGGTGCTCTGGATCGCGCCCTACGATCATCGAGACTGCCGACCGTGCTCCCGCCAGGTCACCAAAGGCCAGCGGCCGGGCCACACGCGCGACATGTTCGTAAAGGCTGCGCCCGGCCAGCAGGGGTGCGGCCAGGATACCGGTCAGCACGACCCCGACCCAGCCACCGGGCAGCAGTGCCGCGATCAATGCCGTCGGCAGGATCGCGGCCAGCAGCACGACCGCTACCGCCGCCGTCCCGCGCTGGACCCGCGCGCTTTCGGTCAGATGATCGCGGTTCCAGCGCCGGTCCAGCCTTGCGATCAGTGCGCCCAGCCAGGTGACGGGATGCCCGATGCGGGCGTGCACGGCATTCGGCCAACCCAACGCAGCCTCCAGCCCCAGGGCCAGCGCCATGGCCAGCGCGCTCATGCCGGGCCCGGACTGCGGAAACGGATCACGCCGGTCAGTCCAGCGGCTCGCAACGCCGCTTGTGCCGCAACGTGATCGCCGTCGCCGGGGGCGAATAGCACCGCGCGAGCGGACCCGGTGTGGGCGGCGGCGATGCCCAGCGCACCATGCGCCCGCGCAACATCCAGAAGCGGTGTCAACGACGGTCCGCCCCGCAGGGTCTGATTGCGGCGCGCGGATTCCGTTGCGATGGCGGCCAGGCGGGTCCTGTCGCCCAATGCCAGGTTCCAGTCCGCGATCAGGTCCGTGACTTCGGCAAACGCGCGATCATCGGGGTCGGTCCGCACCGCCGGGCCGTGAAACCCACCGACGACATCGAATGCCGGTACTTCTGGCAGTGTCTCGATCACTCGGCCGGCGCGCGACGACCACAACACCTGCCCCGGCTTGGGCAGCATCAGCGGATCGGTCGCCCCTTCCAGGTCCAGGCACAGGGCAGCGGCCTCGGGGCCCCCGGAATGACCCAGCACCTTGGCCAGCGCCAGGATTGCGGCGGTCGAGGCCCCGGCCCCACCGCCCAAAGGCATCTCGGCGCGCAGGTGCAACCGCCCGCGCATCGGTACCTTTGCCAGCTCGAACAACCGGCTTACGATCCGGGACGACAACAGATCGTCGGGCTGGTCGATTTCCAGACTGCCTCCGCCGGGATCCCAGTGCGCCTCGACGGAGAGGGCCGGACACGGCAGGGTGATCAACACGACCTCATCCCCCAGCCGCCCCTGCAGAAGCTCGCCGAAATGCCCGGCCACCCTGGCATGCCGGCGTGATCCGGCGGGACTGGCCCCTTCAGAGGCCGCTGCTGACGCCCGCATCCTCGAAACTGGCCATTTCGGTCAGCATGGCTGCCGCCGCCCGGACAAGCGGCCAGGCCAGCAACGCGCCGGTCCCCTCGCCCAGGCGCAGGCCCAGGGTCAGAAGAGGATCGGCCTGCAGATACGCCAGCACGGCACGGTGCCCGGCCTCGGCCGAGGCATGGGCGAACACCATAGCGCGGCGCAACTCGGGTGCTTCGGCGAGCACCACCAGCGCGGCGGCCGAGGCGATGAACCCATCGACGATCACCAGGCGACCGGCGCGGGCCGCGCCTTCCATCGCGCCAGCCATCATAGCGATTTCGAATCCGCCATACTCGGCAAGCGCCTCGGCCGGGGAAAGCGCCCCAGTGCGCGCGGCGGCGCGTTCCAGCACCTCGGTCTTGTGGCGCAAGCCGGCATCGTCCAGGCCGGTGCCACGCCCGGTCAACTCGGCCACCGGCTTTCCGGTGATCTTGTGCGCGACCAGCGTGGCCGACGCGGTGTTCGCGATACCCATCTCGCCGAAGCAGACAGCATCCGCCCCGCCATCGGTGCCCAGCGCCGCACCGGTGGCCCGTGCCTCGGCGCATTGCGTGGCGGTCATCGCCGGCCCGGCGGCGCTGTTGGCGGTTCCGGGCGCGACCTTGCGCACGATCAGGTCGGGATGGTCGATGTCCACGGCAACGCCCGCGTCCACCACGCGCAGGTCGACCCCGGTGGTACGCGCGAACACGTTCGCCGCCGCGCCGCCGCCCAGGAAGTTCAGCACCATCTGCGCCGTCACCGCCTGCGGAAAGGCCGACACCCCTTCGGCTGCGATACCGTGATCACCTGCGAATATCGTCAGCTGAGCCTGCTCCATCCGGGGCGTCAGCGTGCCTTGCAACAAGGCAATCTGCGCGGCCAGATCCTCGATCCGGCCCAGCGAGCCCGGCGGCTTTGTCTTGGTGTCGATGGAACGGCGGATCTGCGCGGCCAGGTCGTTTGCTTGGGTCATGCGGCTCAGCTGATTATTCGGGTGCCCCTGCCTAGCCGCTGGCATAGGTTGGGCGCAAGCTATGTTAACGATGCAGGAGGAGACGGGTGCTGACACTGGTTCTGGGCGGCGCACGGTCGGGCAAGACCGGCTTTGCGGAACGGCTGACCGAAGAGGCAGCGCCGACCCGTGTCTACGTCGCGACCGGGCAGGCATTCGACGCCGAGATGGCTAGGCGCATTGCCCTTCACAAGGCCACGCGCGGCAAGGGCTGGCGGACCGTCGAAACACCGCTCGACCCGGCTTCGGCGCTCGATCAAGCCGGCCCGGACGAGGCTGTCCTGCTTGATTGCCTGACCCTCTGGCTGTCGAACCTTATGCATCACCAGCACGACATCGAGGCCGAGACCGCGCGCCTGCTGGACTCGGTAGTGCGGTGCGCCGCACCGGTCGTCATGGTCTCGAACGAGGTCGGGCTGGGGCTGGTACCGGAAACGCCGCTGGGGCGCGCGTTTCGCGACGCGCAAGGACGGTTGAACCAACAGGTGGCCGTACAGGCCGACCGCGTTGCTTTCGTTGCCGCCGGTCTGCCGCTCTGGCTTAAGGGCTAAAGCGCCGGGGGCATCGCGATCGGCGGGACACGGGCGGTGAAATGTCCCTTCACACCCTGCGGCCACTGCCGGAACGGCACCACGCCCGTGGAGCTTTCGGCGTGCTGCGCGGCATAGTCCACCAGCGCTTCGGCCGCCTCGGCGTCCGGCACGAACCGGCCCAGCACATAGGTCATCTTGCCGTCTGCCGAGATTGCGACGTTGCAGCCATGCTCGCAGCCCATCAGGCAGGCGGTGCCGCGCACGCTGACGCCCGGTACACCTGAAGCGGCCTTTTCCACTTCGGACAGCATCGCCTCACCGCAGGGGGTCAGTGTCTTGTCCTCGCGCAGCGCGGGTTGGCGGCAGGTGGTGCAGACGGTGATCGTGGTCATGGGGCCTCCGGATACTGGCCCACAGCCCTAGCGCCTGCGCGGCACGGATGCCAGTGCCGCCGGCCCCATGCCCGTTCACGAAAAAAGGCGCCGGACACAAGCCCGGCGCCAAGTCGGTGCCCAAAGGCACTGGCGGTCGTGCCGGACGTGTCAGCTGGCCATTTCGGCCCGGATCTGCTGGCGTAGCACGTCAATGGGAATGGCCTGGCCGTCGCGTTTGAACGACCAGTAGGTCCAGCCGTTGCACGAGGGCAGCCCCTCGAGCGAGGCGGCAACCTGGTGGATCGAGCCCTTGGTTTCGGCCGAAACGAGCGACCCGTCAGCGCGCACCTTGGCGGTACGGCGGCCGTTCATCGACACCAGCACGTCGCCCGGCGCCAGCAGGCCGCGCTCGACCAGTTGACCGAATGGTACGCGGGGCTCTGCCCGGCGGCTTGCGGTGGTCTTCAGCGACTCGGCGTCGGCCTTCGGAACGCCGGCAATGCGTTTGCGGGCCAGGCGGGCGTATTCCTCGTCACGCTCCAGGCCGATCCAGCGGCGGCCCAGGCGGCGTGCGACCGCGCCGGTGGTGCCGCTGCCGAAGAACGGATCCAGGATCACATCGCCCGGTTTGCTGGTCGCGACCAGCACCCGGTGCAGCAGGGCCTCGGGCTTCTGCGTCGGGTGGGCTTTCTCGCCCTTTTCATTCTTGAGACGCTCGCCGCCGTTGCAGATCGGCAACAGCCAATCCGAGCGCATCTGCACGCCATCGTTCAGCTGTTTCAGCGCTTCGTAGTTGAACGTGTACTTCGCGGTATCGCTTTTCCCCGCCCAGATCAGCGTCTCATGGGCGTTGGTCAGGCGCTTGCCACGGAAGTTCGGCATAGGGTTCGTCTTGCGCCAGACGACGTCGTTCAGGATCCAGAAACCACTGTCCTGAAGCGCCGATCCGACACGGAAAATGTTGTGATATGAACCGATTACCCAGATCGCGCCGTTGGGTTTCAGCACCCGCCGGGCGGCTTTCAGCCAGGCGCGGGTGAAAGCGTCATAAGTCTCGAACGAGGCGAACCGGTCCCAATCGTTATCGACAGCGTCGACGCGCGAATGGTCCGGGCGGTGCAGTTCACCGCGCAGTTGAAGATTGTAGGGCGGGTCCGCGAACACCAGGTCTACCGACCCTTCGGGAAGGCTGTTCATCAACTCGATGCAGTCGCCGGTAAGGACGGTATCGAGGGGCAGTTCGGCGGTGGCCTGGGCAGTTTCTTGGGTCATCTTTGGCGTCCGGCTTCCGGTGAAATTTGTCCCCCCAAAGATGATTCAAACCGCGAATCACGTCAATTTCTAATTGAATCAATGGGTTACAAAATGTTCTTGGCACAAGATATTGTGCACCGGTTTGAACGACCGCCTATGATGTGGGGTCACCCCTAGACGCTGCAGCGCTTCGGAATGCCTTTTCACGCCATATCCGACGTTCGTCTCCCACCCATAGCCTGGATACTGTTGCGCCAGCGCAACCATGATCCTGTCACGTGTGACCTTTGCGACGATCGACGCGGCGGCAATTGCCGGGACGCGGGCATCGCCGCCAACAATCGCTTCGCCAGGGCAAGGCAGATCACCCGGCAGGCCCTTGCCGTCGATCAGCGCGCGCCGGGGCTGCATCGGCAACCGTGCCACTGCGCGGCGCATCGCCAGATAGGACGCCTGAAGAATGTTGATCCGGTCGATCTCGCGCACCGAGGCCGCGCCGATCCCGATCAGCGCGTGCTGCGTCAGCGCCTCGAACACCGCCTCACGGCGACGGGCGGTCAGCTTCTTGGAATCGTCGATCCCTTCGGGCACCGCCTCCGGGTCAAGGATCACGGCAGCGGCGACCACCGGCCCCGCCCAGGGCCCCCGTCCCGCCTCGTCGATTCCGCAAACGGGGATGATCCGCGAAAGGCTTAACGGCATGATACCTCACAAAAGCCACGAATTCCGTGTAGGTTTACACTGTATGTTATGAGTGCGCAGCGTAATACGGGGGCGACCGGTGTTGATGTGTCGCGTGAGTACATGATGTTCCGCCCAGTTTTCCTTGCCGTTCTGGCGCCCGCGATCCTGTACTTGATGACCGGGGCTGCCCTGGCCTTCAGTTCGCTTGAACAGGATGCCGGGGACCACGCGCACCCGAACGTCCTGACACGCCACGGCGGCGCCTATTACTTCCCCGCGCTGTCCGAGTATGTCAATCAGCTCGGCGCGCGGCTGGCCGAACAGACAGACGAACCGGCGGGCGCCTGGACCTTCACCATTCTCGACACGCCGACCGCGATGGCCTTCGCCCAACCCGGCGGCTATATCTATGTCAGCCGCGGCCTTCTGGCGCTCGCCAATTCCGAGGCAGAGCTGGCCGCCTCTTTGGCGCAGCCGATGGCGCATCTGATCGGCGGACACGTCCGACCGACAAGCCCGCCGCCCGTGCAACCAAATGATAATCTGACCGAAGGTGCGCTGCTTGATGGCCTGATCGGCGTCCCGGTCGAGGATGCCGCGCCCGTTCCGCTGGTCGGACGCAATACGGGCGCCGCCCCGGTACTGGACCTTCAGGCAGAAATTGCGGCACTCGACCTGACGATCGCCATGCTGGACGGCGCCGGCTATCCGACACGCGCAGCACTGGACCTGCTGACCCGGCTGCAGGGCCATGACGCGCTGTCCCGCAGTCTGGACCGCACCGCGCGCGTCGCGATGCTGGGCCGAACGCCTCAGGACCGCGAGATGATCGCCGATGCCCTGGCCCAGGCCGTGCAGGCCAGGCCAGGTCAGCCGGGCGCAGATCCGGGGGCGGCAGACTACAAGTTCATGATCCAGGGCCTGCTGTTCGGTGACAGCCCGGCGCAGGGCCTGGTGCGCGACGGCGCATTCCTCCATCCGATCCTGCGCTTCGCCTTCGACATCCCCGAAGGCTTCATCGCCCATATCGACGCCGCTTCGGTCGCCGTGCGTGGCCCCGGCGACGCGGTGATGCTGCTGGACACAACCGACAGGGCCGGCAGTCGGCTGGAAAGCTACATCCGCGATGACTGGGCCCCCGACCTGACGCGACGGGTATCGTCCGGATATATCTATGACCTGCAGAGCCTGGACATCGGCGGGTTCGAAGCAGCAAGCGCCTTCCAACCCTATGCGGACGAAACCGGCCCCAAGGTTGCGCAGCTGGTGGTGATCCGGACCGAGGATCGCGTCTACCGTTTCCGCTGCATTGCACCCGCCGAGGATATCGAGGCCAGCCTGGCGATGGAGGCGGCAATCCGCAGCTTCCGCCCCCTGCCCTCGACCGAGGCGTCGCGTTACGCCCCCTACTGGCTGCAAGTCCACCAGGTCCGCCGAGGCGAGACCATGAACTTGTTCGCAGCGTCGGTGCCGCTACGCGACGGGGCCGAAGACAGGTTCCGCGATCTCAACGGCTATGACGGTTTCCGCGTCCCGGTGGTCGGGGATCTGGTCAAGCTGGTGATGGAATAGCCGCAGCGCGATACGCGCGGATCAGAGGATCCCGGCCAGCGCAACAACCGCCAGGGCACCGGCAGCGCCCGTCATCATCCACGCCCACCAGGGCACGCGCGGCTCTGGCCGTTGTGGTTCGTTGTTTGCCGCCTGCATCAGCGCCCGTTCAGCCATCGTTGGCAGCAGGGGGCCGAACCGCGCCAATACCTTCACCGTGGTCGCCAGATCGCTCATCACCGCGCGCGGGCCCAGGTTGTCGCGGATATAGGCCTCGACCACCGGTTTCGCCGCCTCCCACATGTTCATGGCGGGGTTAAGCGAGCGGGCAACGCCCTCTACCACGACCATGGTCCGCTGCAGCAGGATCAGTTCGGTCCGGGTTTCCATGCCGAAACGCTCGGTCACGTCGAACAGATGCGCCAGCAGGCGCGCCATCGAGATATGCCGTGCGTCTTGGCCGAAGATCGGTTCGCCGACTGAACGGAGCGCCTGCGCGAACGCCTCGACATCCTGCGTTCGAGGCACGTACCCAGCCTCGAAATGCACTTCGGCCACACGGCGGTAGTCGCGGCGCAGGAACCCGATCAGGATCTCGGCATATACGCGTCGGGTATAGGCGTCGATCCTGCCCATGATCCCGAAATCCAGTGCGACAATATCCCCGTTCGGTGCTAGTTTCAGGTTTCCCTGGTGCATGTCGGCGTGGAAGAACCCGTCGCGCAGCGCCACCTTCAGGAAGGTCTGGATCACGCGCAGCGACAGCTCGTTCAGGTCGATGCCAGTGGCGGCCAGCGCCGGAACGTCACCGAACTTGGTCCCCTCGACCCATTCCAGCGTCAGCACCCGGCGGCCCGAGTTGGGCCAGATAACCTCGGGCACCGAGAACCCCGGGTCCTGCGCGGTATTGGCCCGGAACTCGTCGGCGGCGGACGCTTCCATCCGCAGGTCCAGTTCGCCAAGCACGACGGTCTGGAAATGCTCGATCACGTCGGTGGGCTTCAAACGCCGGGATTTCGGCGCCAGCAACTCGATCATCCGCGCTGCCAGGAAGAAAGCGTCGACATCACGCAGGAACGCCCGCTCGATCCCGGGGCGCAGAACCTTCACTGCCACCTCGCGACCGGTCTCGCGCACGCGGGCACGGTGCACCTGCGCCAGCGATGCGGCCGCCACCGGCCCCGAGAAGTCGTCGAAGATTTCGTCCACCGGCAAGCCCAGCTCGCGCTCGACCGCCGCGCGAGCCACGTCGACCGGGAACGGCGGCAGGTCGTCCTGCAACTGCTTCAGCTCTGCCGCCAGCTTGTCGCCTACCACATCGGGGCGCGTCGACATCAGCTGACCGAATTTCACATAGGCCGGGCCCAGCGCCGTCAGCGCGCGGCTGATCGGCGGCAACGACGGGTCGCCCCGGTGCCCCAGCCAGGCAAAGGGCCAGCCAAGCACACGCGCCGCAATCCGCAGGTGACGCGGGGCGTGCATCTCTTCCAGCGCCTCGCGCATCGCGCCGGTCCGCTCGAATGTCGCGCCGGTACGGATCAGGCGCCACAGGTTGTGGGGTCCGCGCATTCTACAGCTTCCAGCCCGAGTGAAGGGCGGCGATACCCATGGACAGGTTCCGCCAGCGGACCTGCCCGAAACCCGCCTCGCGGATCATGTCGGCGAACGGCTCCTGCGCTGGGAACCGGCGGATCGATTCGACGAGGTACTGATAGCTGTCACGGTCGCCCGCAATGGCCTGCCCCATCGGCGGGATCACGTTGAACGAATACCGGTCGTACAGCCATTGCATGCCCGGATTGGGCAGTTGGCTGAACTCCAGCACCAGCAGGCGGCCACCGGGGCGCAGGACGCGGTACGCCTCGGACAGGGCGTCAGGGATCCGGGTCACGTTCCGGATGCCGAAACTGATAGTATAATAGTCGAAGCTGTTGTCTGGCAGCGGCAGCGCCATCGCGTCGCCCACGACCCAGTCCAGGTGATCCGAAAGCTGCTCGGCCTCGGCGCGCTGGCGGCCGGCGACAAGCATGCTTTCGGTCATGTCCAGGACCGTCGCGTGGCCGGTGCCGTGTGTCCGGCCCAGGTAGCGGAAGGCAATGTCGCCGGTGCCACCCGCCACGTCCAGCAACCGGCTGTTCCGGCGCGGGGCCAGCCAGTCCATCATCGCATCTTTCCAGGCACGGTGGACGCCCATGCTCATCACGTCGTTCATCACGTCATAGCGCGACGCGACCGAGGTAAAGACGCCGTGCACGCGGCCCGCCTTCTCCTGCTCGGGGATTTCCTGGAATCCGAAATGCGTCGTCTTTTCAGCCATGCCCATATCCCGCGTCATTCGCGCGCCAGTTAATACGTCCGGGGCAGGTAGTACAATTCCGGCACTCTGTCGCGCCCTGCGGCACGATTGACAGCCAGGCGGCTCGGGCCTATCGCCGCAGCCGACGCCAGAAACACCGCGAAGGAGGGGCAGATGCCCGAACTGCCCGAGGTGGAGACCGTCCGCCGTGGATTGCAGCCGGCGATGGAGGGCGCCCGCATCCGGGCCGCCCAGGTTCGCCGCCCCGATCTGCGCTGGCCGCTGCCCGACCGCATGGCCGACCGACTGACCGGCGCACGCGTGCTGCGGCTTGGGCGGCGCTCCAAGTACATCCTGGCGGACTTGGATACGGACGAGACACTGATCATCCACCTGGGCATGTCGGGCCGGATGCTGATCGAGGGCGCGGCCCCAGGTGACTTCCACCACCAGCGCGCGACGCCCCGCAAGCATGATCACGTCATTCTGGACATGGACAACGGGTCCCGGATCACCTTCAACGACGCCCGCCGTTTCGGCGCGATGGACCTGGCGCCCACCGCCAGCATCGAATCGCACTGGCTTCTGGCAACGCTGGGCCCCGAGCCGTTGGGCAACGCCTTTACCGCCGACTACCTGGCGGACCGGCTGGCCGGACGGCGGACGCCGATCAAGGCTGCGCTGCTGGATCAGCGCATCGTCGCGGGGCTGGGAAACATTTACGTGTCAGAGGCGTTGTGGCAGGCGGGCATTCACCCGCGCAGGCTGGCGGGCAAGATCTCGGCCCCTCGGCTGGCGGTGCTGGTTCCAGCCATCCGGGCGGTTCTGACCGCCGCGATCGAGGCCGGCGGCTCTTCGCTGCGGGACTATCGGCAAGCCGATGGCGAGCTGGGCTATTTCCAGCACAGCTTCGCCGCCTACGACCGCGAGGGGCACCCCTGCCGCCGCGATGGATGCGCGGGCACGATTCGCCGGATCGTCCAATCGGGGCGCTCCAGCTACTACTGTAACACTTGCCAGAGATAGGGTTGCGCCCGAACAGCTTCGTGGTACCTGTGGCGAGGTTGTCGCGCGAAGGAGACGCCAATGGGTTACGAAACCATACGGGTAGAGGTCGAGGATCATGTCGGGGTCGTCCGGCTCGACCGGCCCGACGCGATGAACGCGCTCAACAGCCAACTGCTCGAGGAACTGGGCAAGGCGCTGTTGTCTCTCGATCAAAATGACAAGGTCCGCGCGATCGTGCTGACTGGCTCGGACAAGGCGTTCGCCGCCGGGGCCGACATCAAGGAGATGGCCGAGAAGTCCTTCGTCGACATGTTCTCCGAGGACTTTTTCACCGCCCAGACCGAACAGTTCCTGCGGGTGCGCAAGCCGATCATCGCCGCTGTCGCGGGCTACGCGCTGGGCGGCGGCTGCGAACTGGCAATGATGTGCGACTTCATCCTGTGCGCTGATAACGCCAAGTTTGGCCAGCCCGAGATCAACCTGGGCGTGGTCGCCGGTATCGGGGGCACGCAACGTCTAACGCGGTTCGTCGGCAAGTCGAAGTCGATGGAGATGCACCTGACCGGCCGCATGATGGACGCAGCCGAGGCCGAACGCTCAGGCCTGGTCAGCCGCGTGGTCCCCGCGAAGGAACTGATGGCCGAGGCGATGAAGACCGCCGCCAAGATCGCCGAGAAGTCGCCGCTGACCGCGATGGCGGTGAAGGAGGCGGTGAATCGCTCTTATGAGACGACGCTGCGCGAGGGCGTGCTGTTCGAGCGCCGCCTGTTCAACGCCCTGTTCGCCACCGAGGACCAGAAGGAAGGCATGGCCGCCTTCGCCGAAAAGCGGACCCCCCAGTTTCGCGGTAAATGACCTTGGGGCGTTGACAGCCCGCCGGGATGCGGATATGCCCGCGCCCTGACCTGAAACAGACGACTTTGGAACCCGATTCATGGCTAACTCGCCCGGAGCTAAGAAGCGCGTCCGCCAAATCGCCCGGCGGACCATGATCAACAAGTCCCGCCGCTCGCGGATGCGGACCTTCATCCGTCGTGTCGAGGAAGCCATTGCTTCCGGCGACAGCGACAAGGCGCGTGAAGCGCTCAAGAATGCACAGCCCGAGATCATGCGCTCGGTCACTCGCGGCATTCTGCACAAGAACACCGCATCGCGGAAGATCAGCCGCCTTTCGGCGCGTGTGAAGGCCATCAGCGCCTGATCCCGATCTACTGTTGCGCCGACTGCCCGCGTGCCCCGGCGCGCGGGCAGTCGCGTTTCTGGGGACTGTCATATGGCGGTCATGTTCAGGTTTTGGTCCCATTGCCCGAATCTGTACTGCTGCCTAACCTGTCCCTCATGCCCGGCTCCCCACGACCGGGCCTCAAGCCGACCGCTTACGCGTGAACAATCCAGGCCCCGCTTGGACAGTTTCGCCATGGCAATTACTTATCCAGTACTAGTGTTGCACCGAATCTGTAGTTAGCCGCCCAAAGCCGCGTCAACGTTTTCTTCATGTTGAAACGGCCAATGCGCCGGGCTTACTGTCCCGCCGGGAACAGTCAGGGAAACAGGACCACATGAGCGATTCTTTGGGCACGGCCGTCGATGTAATGACACCAGACGAGGTGTGGGCGGCCCTGGAGGCGGACAGCAGCGCACAGCTGGTCGATGTCCGGACACGCCCAGAGTGGAGCTTTGTCGGCGTCCCCGATCTGTCCGCACTTGGCCGGCAGGTGATGCTGGCCGAATGGCGCAGCTTTCCCGACATGCAGGTGTCACCCGACTTTGCCGATTCGGTATTGGGTGCGTTGGGCGATCCGGCGCCGGAACAGATTTTTTTCATCTGCCGCTCTGGCGCGCGCTCTCTCGAGGCCGCGCGCGAGGTGGCTGGCCAGTGCGCGCAACGCGGCCTCAAAGTCCGTTGCGTGAACGTGGCCGAGGGATTCGAGGGCGACCTGGATCAGAACCGGCATCGCGGTGCGATGAACGGCTGGAAAGCACGCGGTCTGGCCTGGCAGCAAAGCTGATCGGGAACTGAATTAGGCCGCCCCCTTGCGCGGGGCGGGCCACCCGGCGGGGCGGCGCCGGCAAGGCGAATGAAAGCGACGGAGCGGGATGACACAGGAAATTTGGAGCCACGTTCGGTTTGGCCTTAACGAATCCTTGGGCGATTCCGCCTTTACCACCTGGATCGAACCGCTCGAGTTCAAGGGGTGCACCAACGGGGTGGCCTATCTCAGCGCGCCGACCAGCTTCATCGGCAACTGGGTCTCGCAGCATTACGGCGAGCGGATCCAGCGGCTGATCGCGGACGCCGGAACGCCTGTCTCCCGCCTGGATTTCTCGGTCGCCAGCCGACCGGCGCGCCCTGCCCCGGCCGAGCCTGAGCTCGAATCGACGCAGAACGGCGGCGCTGTTCGCCTGGCGACCCGCCCGGATACCGCCGCGACCCGCCGCCAGACAGCCCCCGCAGCAGAGGCCGCGCGCCCGGGCGATCACGGCAGCGAACTTCCCGGCTCTCCGCTCGACGCGCGCTATCGGTTCGACACCTTCGTCGTCGGCAAACCGAACGAACTGGCCCACGCCGCAGCGCGCCGTGTCTCCGAAGGCGGCCCCGTCACCTTCAACCCGCTGTTCCTGTACGGCGGCGTCGGCCTGGGCAAGACCCACCTGATGCACGCCATCGCGTGGGAGCTTCAGTCACAAAATCCCGCGCCGCGCGTTCTGTACCTGTCGGCCGAGCAGTTCATGTACCGGTTCGTTCAGGCGCTGCGCTTCAAGGACACCTATTCCTTCAAGGAGCTGTTCCGCTCGGTCGACGTACTGATGGTCGACGACGTGCAGTTCATCGCCGGCAAGGAATCGACGCAGGAAGAATTCTTCCACACGTTCAATGCGCTGGTAGACCAGAACAAGCAGATCGTGATCTCGGGCGATACCGCACCGGGCGAGATTTCGGGCCTCGAGGATCGGATCAAGTCGCGCCTGCAATGCGGGCTGGTGGTCGATCTGCACCCGACCGATTACGAACTGCGTCTGGGCATTCTGCAGACCAAGGCCGAGATCCAGTCGGAACTGCACCCGGGCATCACCGTTGATACCCGCGTGCTGGAGTTCCTGGCGCACCGGATCAGCTCCAACGTCCGCGTTCTGGAAGGCGCGCTGACCCGCCTGTATGCCTTCGCCTCGCTGGTCGGCCGTCCGATCGACATGGACATGGCGCAGGAATGCCTGGCCGATGTGCTGCGCGCATCCGAGCGCAAGGTCACCGTCGAAGAGATCATCCGCAAGGTCGCCGACCACTACAACGTGCGCATGGCCGACCTTCTGGGCCCGCGCCGCGCCCGCGCCGTGTCGCGCCCGCGTCAGGTCGCGATGTTCCTGTCAAAACAGCTGACCACAAAGTCCCTGCCCGAGATCGGCCGGCGCTTCGGCGGGCGCGATCACACCACGGTCATCCACGCGGTCAAGAAAATCGAAGAGCTGAAATCCGTCGACAGCCAGATCAGCGACGAGGTCGAACTCTTGCGCCGGATGCTCGAAGCGTGACTTGACTGCCGCGCTACAGACTTATTGCTGCCGGAATCTGTCCCTATAAACTAAAATTAGATAGCGTGTCGCGCAGGTTTCGAGCTTGATGGCTTCGCGCATCCCCAGACGCGCCCGCCGTTGCGGCGAGTTGAGGTTATTGGAATAATAGAGGCGCTGGCGCCATTGCGCCGGTGTATAGGGATTACGCGATGAAGGCAGAGTTCATCAGGGCGTACAATGCCACGCGGCGACAAGTACGCCGATATCTCGGCATGGACGAAGACGGCGGCACGACGACAATCGAATTTGTCCTCTGGCTGCCCATCTTCATCGCGATTCTCAGCATCGTCGTCGATGTCTGCTTCGTGTTCCTTGCCCAGGCAAAGATGTACGACGTCGCGTCGGACACCGCCCGGCAATACGCCGTTCGCACACTGTCGACCGAGGCTGCGGCCAGGGCCTATGCCGAACAGAAGGGCGAGTTCAACGGCGAGACCCCGACGGTGACCGTCACCGAGAACACCGCCGAAGGCACGGTCGAAGTCATCATCTCGCACGACATCGCCGATATCGACATTACCGGCATCTTCAGCAGCATCGCGAGCTATTCTTCTGACAAGATCAGCGCCACGGTCTACCAGGTCGTGGAACGGGACGGCTCTTCGCTTTGAACCGGCTTCCGCGGTCGGTGCAGTGTATTGCACTGTATTTTCGGAAATCTGAACAGATTTGATCACTTTTCCGCCGGGTTTTCCTGATAGGCATCAAGACTGAAAGATTCGGCACGTGTACTGTCGGATATAAACTGCCGAGTACGGGCACAACCCTTGACCAGGGTGATGTGATGTACAGACCGTCCGACATGCTTGCCCGCTTCCGGGACGATATCGAAGCTGCCTCTGCCGCCTGGTCGATCTTCTGGACCATCTGCTTCCTGCTGCTGGCAGGGTTCATCATCGACACATCGAATGCCTACAAGTACCGGCAGGTTCTGACGGCAACAGCCGACTCGGCCTCGCTGGCAGCGATCATGAACTACCGCGAGCTGGAATATTACGGTCTCTACGATCAGAACGACGCGGACTACTATACCAACGACGGAAACGCCGCGCCTTCGGGGTATACCCGCGCCCGGACCGTCGCACGCGGGATCGCCAGCCGGATCATGAGCACCGCCAAGAACGGCGATGTGGTTGCCGATCAGGACGTCGAACTGGGCCACTGGAACGGTTCCGCCTTCCTGCCCTGGGACGGGGCGTCGGCCAAACCGGGCATCATCAATGCCGCACGCGCGACGGCTCACCGGTCCAGCCGCCGCGCAAGCGCGGATGACGCGAACCCGCTGGACACGTTGCTTCTGGGTGCGTTCGGGGGCCTGGACTGGTGGGATATTGCCGCCGTTTCGGTCGCCGAAAGCTACATTCCCGGCTGTTACACCGACGGGCTGATGGCCATGGGCAAGGTCGACATGAGCTCGAACAACTCGTTCTACGGCGAGATCTGCATCCATGGCGAAGGCCTGGAGAACCACGGCAACAAGAACCCGCCGGTCGGCATCAGCGTCCAGCAGGGCAACTTCTTCGATCAGGAAGTGACGATTTCGTCCCCCGGCGCGCATGAATCCATGGTCGACGGCTCGGGTGCCTACGACCCCGACAGCAACATCACCGAGGTGTACCGGGAGGAAAGCCTGATGCCCTCGGGGATCGCCGAATTCGACACCCTGCGTGACATGCTGATGAACCCCCTCTCCGCCTCGCCCAGCGATATCGCGCGCTACATGCCGGATTACATCCTCGAGAATGTCACCTATTCGGGCGAACCGGTGGTGGGCGACGGCGACAACAGCACACCGCTGACGATTGCCGAGATCGAGGCCGGCCTCGACGCGCTGACGCATCCCGACGCGGAATGGCCGATCGTCGATACGAAACCTTCCGGGAACGGCCCACTGACCGCAGGCGATTTCGAAGATCTGCTGGCCCAGGCGGCCGCCGACGGTACGGTCGACGAGACGTTCTCGGGCAAGATCTTCAACGTCTCGTGCACGGGCGGGAACGACAAGACCATACACTTCAACCAGACGGTGACGCTCAGCAACATGGCAGTGGTGTCCAGCGATTGCCGATTCGCGTTCTCGTCCAATATCACCGTTGCCGGCTCGTTCCTGCTGACCGATGACAACGGCCCGAACGCCACGGTCTCGGGCAGCCACGGTGTCACCATCGGCAGCGGCACCTGCGAAACCGGCACCGGAACCAAAGTCATGGCGCGTGGCACGATCGACTTCGCGTCCGAGATGACGATGATCCGCTCGCAGATCGTGTCCCGGGACGAAGACGTGCATTACGCAGCCAAGGCGGACGGCCTTGATGGGACGTCGGTCCACGCCGGCGGCAATATCGTCCTTACGTCCCAAGCCGCGGCGCAACATTGTCCCGGCGCCCAAACCGATGATCTGATCGTCAGCCGGGAATACTACCGCCTGGTCCAGTAACACCGGCCCCACGGGCCAACCTTGACTTGAGTACGGGCGCTACTCACGCGGTGTGGCGCCCGTTCGCGCGCCTCTCTGATCATATAAAGTTATTCGAATACATTGTGGGCAACGGAAACATGCCGCAAATGAGGTCAGTTAAAGACTTATTGTCTTAATTTGGAAAGTTTGCTAATAGTAAAAGATGTATTGTGAACCGGCAGGGGGCGGCCGGTCTGGTGAGTTAAAGGTAAGGGTGGCGTGATGACGATGCCTTCAAATCCCGTTTCGCGATTCCGCGATGACGTCGAGGGCGCATCGACCGCCTGGTCGATATTCTGGACCCTCATTTTCCTGCTTATGGCAGGTTTCGTGATCGACACCGCCAACGCCTACAAGTACCGGCAGGTTCTGACGGCGACCGCCGACTCGGCG
>JBFHFG010000007.1:0-17022 GCA_041583815.1 Halovulum sp. | reverse complement strand
TTGCCTCTTCGACGGCGATTTCGTCGAACGGGTTCATCGACATCTTGACGTTGGCGAGATCGACCCCGGTGCCGTCGGCCTTGACCCGCACCTTCACGTTGTAGTCGATCACGCGTTTCACAGGTACCAGGACCTTCATTCGCGTCTCTCCCTCATTGTGTCGGGGCAGTTTGCCACCCCAGTCGGGTCGGGTTTATCGAATGCTTGTCCCGAGAAACAGCGCAAAAACGACGCGACGCTGCGGCAGTGCGGCGGCGTTCTGGCCGCGTCTGTCGTCCCTGGTTCGGCGGGCCGGTGCGCGCGGGGCGGGCGCCGATGCCTCCGGCGGGGATATTTGGGGACCAAAGTGGGCCGGTCAGCGGTTCTTTCCGGGCACCCACAGCACGTCGCTGGCGCCGTCGTCATTGGCAATGCGGGCAGCAACGAAGAACCAGTCCGACAGGCGGTTGAGATAGCGCAGGCCGGGCATGTTGATCGGTTCGGCGACGGCGAGGGTGACGCAGGACCGTTCGGCCCGCCGTGCGACCGTGCGGCAGACATGCAGATGTGCCGACAACGGGCTCCCGCCGGGCAGGACGAAGCTGCGCAGTGGCTCCAGCCGGGCATTCATCGCGTCAATCTCGGCCTCGAGCCGGTCGACCTGGGCATCGGTCACGCGGAGCGCCGGGTAGTCGCGCTGGTCATCCTTGTCCGGGTCGGGCGTCGCAAGGTCCGCGCCCAGGTCGAACAGGTCGTTCTGGATACGCGCCAACGCGGGATCGGTTTCGCCGGACGCGTGCAGCCGAGCCACGCCGAGTGCCGCATTGAGTTCGTCGACGGTACCGTACGCTTCGACGCGCGCGCTGTCCTTGGGGACGCGGGTTCCGTTGCCCAGTGCCGTGTCGCCCTTGTCCCCGGTGCGGGTGTAGATCCTGTTCAGCACCACCATGCGTTCAGCGCCCGCCTGCGAAGTAGACGGTGGCGACGATCAGGATCACCGCGATGAACTGCATCAGCAGGCGCAGGCGCATGATCTTGTTGGCGTATTTGCGGTTGAACTCTCCGCCCTTGGCGAAGCCGCCGACGCCGACCAGCAGCACGGCCAGCACCAGCAGGCAGGCGAATAGGGTGACGTAGAACAGCGGGTTGTCGGTCATGGGGATCCCATCCTCTTTTCCGTGACGGCGCCAGACAAGGCGAAGTTGCGCAAGGTCATGCCGTCAGGCGCGGCGCAAGATCCGGTCCAGCCCCGACGTGGGCAGAATGCGCCGTGCCAGTCCCATCATATAGGTCGGCGTCGTCACATAGTAGCGCGCACGCGGTCGCGGGCTTTCCAGCGCGCGCACCAGCTTGGCGGTCACTGCCGAGGGGGGCAACTCGAACCGGTCGGGCTTGCCGTCGGCGGCATGCAGGCGCGGGATCACCCGCTTTTCGTAGAACTTCCGCCGCGACGAGTTCTGCCAGTCGATCCACCGCTCGAAATGCGGAACGGAATTGTGCCGGATGCGCGAGGTCACAGGGCCCGGTTCGATCAGGATGAAGTGCAGGCCGGGGGTGCGGTTTTCCAGCCGGTAGACGTCGGTCAGCCCTTCCATCGCGAACTTGGTCGAGATGTAGGCGCCGCGGGCGCGCAGCGCGATCAGGCCCAGCACGGAGGAATTGTTGACCACCCGCCCGTGCCCCTGCGCACGAAACGTGGGAATCAGCCGGTTGATCAGGTCGAACTGTCCGAAAAGGTTGGTTTCGAAGATCGCCCGCAGTGCATCGCGGGGCAGATCCTGCGCAAGGCCGGGGATCGCGTAGGCGCCGTTGTTGAACAGTGCGTCCAGCGTGCCCCCGGTGCGCGACAGCGTTTCGTCGACCGCCGCCGCCAGGCTGGATTCGTCGGCATAATCCAGCGGGAAGCTCTCAATACCCTCGTCCCGCAGGCGGGCGCAATCCTCGGGTTTGCGGCAGGTGGCGAAGACGCGCCATCCGCGCGCCTCGAGCCCGTGGGCCGCGTCGTACCCGATGCCCGACGAGCATCCGGTGATCAGAACGGTCTTCCGGCTCATGATTCGCCCCGCCTTGCTGCTGCCTGCCCCCGGCTTTGCCGTGGTCGTAGCCGTGCCCCGTCGGGGGTTCAATCCCCATGCGTCGATGGCGCTGCGGCGGGTGGCGAGAAATTTCCCGGATCAATACACGCATAACACGAATTCACCACAAGTTGCTCCAACATTTACCATGAATTCAGCGGATCCTGTGATCGTCGGCTGGCCCGGGAAAAAGGGCCGGACATGATCGGAGTTGAGGTTATGAGCACTGTAATCACCCCCCAGGACCCCGTCATCCAGTTGTCGCGCCTTGCACGCGACGCGATCAGCCAGGCCGACGCGGCCAAGCGCGACGAGCGTCGCGCGGATGCGCGTCGGCACTTTCAGCGCGGGCTGTTCCTTTCCGCCATCATGGCGGGCCTTGTTGCGCCCCTGGTTCAGCCGATGCTGGCTGGCTGATGTCCTGACGCACATGGCGCACGCGTTCCCGATCCCGGGCCGGGACAGGCCCCGGCCGGGTATCGGGGCGATCGGCGCAGGATCCTCTGGACCGGATCCGAATCCGCAGGTATCACCACATCTATGGTTGATGTGAGTGACGACCCCGAAATACCGGACATCGGAAACCTCAGCGAGCCACTGCGCCGCGCGCTGGGCGACCGCTATCTGACCTATGCCCTGTCGACGATCACCGATCGTGCGCTGCCGGATGCCCGCGACGGGCTGAAGCCGGTCCATCGGCGCATCCTCTACACGATGCGGACGTTGAAGCTGGAGCCGAACGGCCCGTTCCGCAAATGCGCCAAGATCACCGGCGAGGTGATGGGGAACTACCACCCCCACGGCGACCAGGCGATCTATGACGCGCTGGCCCGCCTGGCGCAGGATTTCTCGATGCGCTACCCGTTGGTGGACGGGCAGGGCAACTTCGGCAACATCGACGGCGACAACCCCGCTGCCGCCCGCTACACCGAAGCCCGTTCGACCGCGGCGGCCTTTGCGCTGATGGACGGCCTGACCGAGGATGCGGTCGACTTCCGCCCGAACTACGATGGCTCCGAATCCGAGCCGGTGGTGCTGCCGGCTGCCTTCCCGAACCTGCTGGCCAACGGGTCCAGCGGGATCGCGGTCGGCATGGCGACCAATATCCCGCCGCACAACATCGACGAACTGGTCGGTGCCTGCCTGCACCTGATCAAGACGCCGGACGCGCGCGACGAGACGCTGCTGAACTACATTCCCGGCCCGGATTTCCCGACCGGCGGCGTGCTGGTGGAAAGCCGCGACGCCATTGCCGAGGCCTATCGTACGGGCCGTGGCGCGATGCGCGTTCGTGCGAAATGGGAGGTCGAGGACCTGGGCCGCGGACAGTGGCAGATCGTCGTCACCGAGATCCCCTACCAGGTGCCCAAGTCCAAGCTGATCGAGAAGGTCGCGGAACTGATCACTGCCCGGAAGATCCCGATCCTGGCCGACATCCGCGACGAAAGCGCCGAGGATGTGCGCATCATCCTGGAGCCGCGCGCCCGCACGGTCGAGCCGAACGTGCTGATGGAGACGCTGTTCCGCCAGTCTGACCTGGAATCGCGCTTCTCGCTGAACCTGAACGTGCTGATCGACGGCAAGACGCCCAAGGTTTGCTCGCTGAAAGAAGTGCTGCGTGCCTTTCTCGATCACCGGCGCGAAGTGCTTCAGCGTCGTTCGCGCCATCGGCTGGACAAGATCGAGAACAGGCTCGAGGTGCTGGAAGGCTATTTAATCGCCTTCCTCAACCTGGATCGTGTGATCGAAATCATCCGGACCGAGGATCAGCCCAAGCCGGTGATGATCGAGGAATTCCAGCTTACCGACGTGCAGGCCGAAGCGATCCTGAACATGCGCCTGCGCAGCCTGCGCAAGCTTGAGGAAATGGAGCTTCGTCGGGAACGCGACGACCTTGTTGCCGAGGCGAAGGACCTGACCGCGCTTCTGGCCGACGAGGGCCAGCAGTGGGACCGCATCGCCGACCAGCTTCGCGAGGTGCGCAAGACTTTCGGCGCCAAGGCGCCAGGCGGCGCGCGGCGCACGCTGATCGCCGAGGCCCCCGAGGCCGAGGAGGTTCCGCTGGAAGCGATGATCGAGCGCGAGCCGATCACCGTCGTCTGCTCGAAGATGGGCTGGATCCGCGCCATGAAGGGGCACATCGCCCTGGACAGCGAGCTGAAGTTCAAGGACGGCGACGGCCCGTCTTTCATCTTCCACGCCGAGACCACCGACAAGATCCTGCTGTTCGGCGCCAACGGCCGCTTCTACACGCTGCCCGCCAGCAACCTGCCCGGCGGGCGCGGTATGGGCGAGCCCGTGCGCCTGATGGTCGACCTGCCCAACGAGGTCGAGCCGCTGTCGCTGTTCGTGCATAAACCGGGCCGCAAGCTGATCGTCGCCTCCAGCGCCGGGGACGGGTTCGTCGTGCCCGAGGACGAGGTCGTCGCCCAGACCCGCACCGGCAAGCAGGTTCTGAACCTGAAGGACGGTGTCGTGGCGGTGGCGTGCAAGGCCGTGCAGGGCGACCATGTCGCGACCGTCGGCGTCAACAAGAAGGTGCTGATCTTCCCGCTGGCGGAACTGCCCGAGATGACTCGCGGCAAGGGCGTACGCTTGCAGAAGGTGCCGGCCTCGACCGCGCCGCTGGATACGTCGGCCACCGGGCTGTCGGACGTGACCACCTTCACGCTGGCCGATGGCCTGAGCTGGAAGGACCCGGCAGGGCGCACCCGCACCGAGACCGAGCTGGGCGACTGGCTCGGCAAGCGCGCAGGCGCCGGACGCATGGCGCCCCGCGGTTTCCCGCGCGACACCAAGTTCAACGGCGGGGACGGCCTGTAAGGTCGTCCTCACCGTCCTTGTGGCGGTGTCAGTCGAAGATGTCGTTCAGGCGGTCGGCGTCGGCATCCTCGCCAAGCTGGCGATAGGCCGCCATGATCAGACCCAAGCTGAGCACGTTCAGCAGCGTCTGCACAAGTTCGATCTTCAACTCGGTCAGCCACAACGAAGTGACCGAGGTGCCCTCGGGCGCTTCGGAGACCATCGACAGCAGCACGACCAGGAACGGGACCAGTAGAACGGACCAAGCCGCGGTCAGCCTGAGAAGATGCGGTCCGCATTGCGCGATGCTGTGGCTCAGCCCGCCCCAGCCACGCCCCTCGACCAGGATTGCGGGATAGGCCGTGGTGGTGACAGCCGTCAGCAGCAGGGCAGGCAGGATCAGCAGCATCAGTCCGAAATAGGATGCAAACCCAAGCGCGATCATCGTCACGATCAGCGGCGCCGCGTTGTGCTTCAGCCGGGCGCCCGTGGGTCGGCCTGCCTCGCCGCGTGTCTCGTCCGCCACGCGCAGGCAGGCGGCGCCGAACAGGATCGCGAAGGCGGCCTCGTGGGCCATCAGGAACGGGTCGAGCAGCAGTGACAATGGCCCGACCTCGGTCCCGCTGGTACGCGCGGCGACAAAGAGGTCCGGGCGGAGCAGAGCATCGGCCGTGACGATCAGGATGGCCAGGGCGCCGATGTCCAGCGTGGCCCGGCCACCGTGCCGGGTGACGATCGCGGCGGCGTCGCGAGCCAGCAGTGGAATGTCCAGCCGGGTCACGCGAAGACCGCGGCCAGATCCTCCATGCCCAGACCCTCCTTGATTTCCCGCAGTCGGGCGTACAGCAACGCGGTGAAGATCGACAGGATGGTGATCTGGATCGCGGCGCTAACGGCCTGCACCAGAAGCACCACAGTGTAGCCGGGCGACAGCAGGGCGGTCGTGCCGAAGGCACTGGGCGCAGCCGCCATTCCCAGTGTCAGGGCCAGCGCCATCGAGATCAGGAACAGCACGATGAACAGCAACACCACCGCACCAAGGATCGGCCAGCGATAGCCCCGCGTCAGTTCTGCCGCGCGGCCCAGCGCGCGAAAGCCCGCGCCCTCGACCAGGATGGCGGGCGCAAGCACCCAGTAGCGCGCCATGATGTAGAGGCCCGGCAGAACCAGCAGCATGAAGCCGAGACCCATCGCAAGGTAAAGCAGGATGCCCAGGACGATGATCGCCGGCGCGGCGGTCAGGGTCCGGGTCACGTAGTTCGATATGCGCACCGGGTGGCCCAGCCGCACGTCATAAGCGGCCATTGTGATTGCGCCCATCGCCAACAGGCCGATCACGATCGAGGCCCCCGTCACGGCGAAGATCCGGGTCAGGTAAAGGCTGGGTGGGTCGCCAGGGGCGATGTTGCCGAAATCCGTCGGATAGGCGACCAGCTGAAGCGCGGCCTGAAGAAGCGAAGGGACCAGCGAAATCGCAAGAAACAAGGGAGCATGGCGGAACAGCAGCCCGAACGTAGATGTCACCAGCCGTCCAATCCCCAATGGTGGCCGTGAAGTGGCATCCACCATTCGCATTTCCCCCGTGAGTTCCCCCAGTGAGCGACTTGGTATCATCGCCCGTGCGCCGGTTCAAACGTCTTGCGTATGGTCACGTGGCGGCACCCCGAAGCGCCTTGCCGGCGTGGGACTTCAGCCGCGTCGGTCGGTGCCTTCGCCCGCGCCGTTGCCCGCACTACTGTCCGGGGTGCCGTCCGTATCGCGGTGGAACTTGTCCTCGCGCGCGTCGCCGAACAGCTTGCGGTTCTCAAGATAGGCGCGCTGCGTGCGATAGAACGCCAGCAGGAAGGTCTCGGCGTCCCCCTCGGCGATATGCGTGCGATATCCGATCCGGCGCGAGATCGTTTCCGCCACCTTGCGCAGGTTGGTCTGGTGCCTGTCCGCGGAAATCCGCCCAAGCGACCGCGCGTCGACCTGCAAAAGCGCCTCGAGCGTCTGCAACTCGTAGCGCCCGTAGTGATCCAGGTGGTGCGGAAGAAAGCGGTAGGCGCTGTCTGCGACCGGCTGCTCGGCCAGGTCGGGCAGCAGGACGGGCGTCGGCAGCATCACCACATAGGTGCCCGCAAGGATGTCGCCCAGCCGTTGCCGATGGCCGTTCGCCAGCGGCACCGCCAGCAGGATCACGATCCAGACCAGCAGAAGGATTACCGTCAGCCGATCCAGCGAGGACGCCGCCAACAGCATCGTGCCGGGAACGAAGATCTCCATTTCCTTCAGAAGGTTGCGCACGGTGACCGCGTGCGCCGACAATGACCTTCCATCGGCCGAGATCACGCGAAGCCCGGTCAGCCGCTTGCCCCAGGTCTGGCCGTTCATCAGCGTCTCGGTCAGCACGTAATATGGCACGCGGATCGCGAAGAACAGCAGCGCGCCGATGCCGATCACCGCCTCGACCGAGATCAGGTCAGAAAGGAACAGCACCGCCATCACCACGACCAGCGCCGCAAAGGTAATCAGGATATCGGCGATTTGCGCGACCGTGCGCGCACCAAGCCCCGCGACCTCGAACCGGATCGGCACGCCCTCGGGCGGCAGGATCTCGGCGACCATCCGTTGATCGCCGGTACCGGCGCGCGTCGGCGCGCGAAGCGAGGTGCGGCTCATGTCCGTCGCCTTCCGGACAGCGCCAGCCAGGCGATCCACGCCAGCCCGATCGTCACCCCGATGCGGATGCGCACGCCCGGCTCTTGGATCAGTTGGCGACCGAACCCCTCCAGCCCGGCTGCGACGACCAGCATCATCGCTGACAGGATCGCCAGTTTCACCGCGTCGCGCGCGTTGCGCCGCAACGCGTCGCGTCGGCGCACCTCGCCCGGGAACAGCACGGCCTGTCCCAGGTGAAGCCCGCCGGCGCAGGCGACGACGATGGCCGAAATCTCGGTCACGCCGTGGATCGTCAGCCATGCCGAGATGTCGTACAGCAACCCGCGATCCGCATGCAGGGCCACGAACACGCCCAGCATCAGCCCGTTGAGGAAGGTCAGCACCGTGCCCGGCACACAGGCCAGGACCCCGAGCGAGAAGATCAGGATCGCGATCCGCGTATTGTGAGAGAACAGAAGCGAGGTGAACGCCGCCAGCTTGCCGGATTGCGCATCCTGACCGGAATAGATCACCGCCAACAGGTCCTCGCGGCTCGAGTCCACGCCGCGCCCGCTGGCCAGCCCCTGCGGCATCAGCGCGTCGTACCAGCCGGGGTCGTTCTGGAACAGCATCCAGCCGGCGACACCGCCAAGGATCATGATCGCATAGCTGATCAGGATCAGCGGGAACAACCGCCGCGCGGCGCCCGGAATGCCCACGACCAGCAACCGCCCCAGCATGCCCCCCAGCCGTTCCTGCGGCGCATAGACCGCCAGATAGGCACGGGCGCACAGCGCCTCGAGATAGGCCAGAAGTGCCCGGTCCAGACTGATCTCGCGTGCCATCGACAACGAAGCCATCGCCTGCCGGTACAGCGTCGCCATCGCCTGCGCCTCGTCGAACGCAAGGGATTTCAGGCCCCGGCGTTCCGCCTTGGTGACGATGGCCTCCAGGCGGCGCCAGTCGGCTTCGCGTTCGGCGCGAAACCGGGCCGACCTGATAAGGTTCTGCGCGACGCTCATATCAGTTCCCGCGCCTTGATCTCCAGGTAGGTGCTCAGCAGGCGCGCCGTCAGCTGGTTCGGCGCGGTCTCGAGGCATAGTATCCCCAGCCGGGCCAGCCGGTCGAGAACCAGTTGCCGCTCGCGCGCCATGTCGGCCGCCACCACGGCCTCGGCGACGGCGTCTGCACTGTCGGGCATGGCGTCCTGCCGCGACTCAAGTTCCGGGTCGCGCAGGGTGACAAAGACGATCACGTGCGTCCGATTCAGGACCTGAAGGTTCTCGAGCAGAAGCTCGGCGGTGGTGGTGTCGGCGAAATCCGAAAAGATCACGATCATCGACCGACGCTTCAGCAGCGCGTTCAGGTTCGCCAACGCCAGCGTGTGATTGCTTTCGACAAGGCTGTAGTCCATGTCGGCCAGTTCTCTGCGCAGCGCGGGGAAGGCGGCGCGCCCCGGCTGCGGCGGCACGAAGCGGCGCGGCTCGGCATCGAAGCTGTACAGGCCGACCAGGTCGCCGCCCAGTCCCGCGGCCCAGGTCATCGCCAATGACGCGTTGATTGCGTGGTCGATCCGCGCCAGACCGGCGACCTCGCCCCGCATCAGATAGTCGTTGTCCAGTGCCAGGATGATCTGGTGGTTGCGTTCGGCCCGCATCTCCTTGGCGACCAGCGCCCGGTGGCGCGCGGAATGCTTCCAGTCAATCGACCGCGTGTCCATGCCGGTGGTGAACTCGACCAACTGGTGAAACTCGGAGCCTTCGCCTCGGCTGACTGTGTCCTTTACGCCGTAAAGCTCGGACCGGACCTGCACATCGATGGCCCCCGAGACGACGGGCCGGATGTTCGGTACCACGCGCAGCGTCGTGTCCAGCGGCAGGCGGGCGACGACCTCCCACAGGGCCAGCGGGCTGGGCCAGCGCAGCCACAGCGCGTCGACGGGGAAAAGGCCGCGCCGTCCCGCGTGCAGTGTGACGGCGCCCTCGGCCTGGTCGTCGGCGATAGGGGCCATGTTGAATCGGGTCAGACCGCCCAGCGCCTCGTGCGCTTCGGCGCGGGCGGCGGCGACCGGCGGAATGCGCCCGTGCCGTGCCGTCAGGCGCGCGCGCAGACGCACATCCTCGCCCGCGAAGATCTCGTCGGGGGTGTTCAACGCAACGTCGAGCGCCCGCGCGCCCGGCGCCAGGGCCAGGTCGGCCACCGCGATCACGGCCAGCGCCGCCCATAGCAACACGACGGCCTGCGGCGGCAGCACGTCCGCAGCCAGCATGAGCACCGTCAGCGCCAGCGCGCCGCCAGCCAGAAGCAGCAGCCTCCGGCCCGGCCGCATTATTTCGGCGCCTCGATCCGGTTGAGGATGTTGTGCATCACGTCGGTTTCGGACTGCCCTTCGATCTCGGCGGTGGGGCCCAGCACGATCCGGTGCCGCAGCGCGGGCACGATCAGCCGCTGGACATCGTCGGGAATGGCATAGTCGCGCCCGTCCAGCGCCGCCGCGGCGCGAACCGCACCGGCCACGGCATCGGCCGCGCGGGTCGAGGCACCATGGCGGATCTCGGGGTCCTCGCGGGTGGCACGGACCAGCGCCAGGATATAGCCGAGGATCGTATCGTCCAGCCGGATGCCGTCGATCAGCGCACGCCCGGCGGCCAGCGCCTGTGCATCCAGGACCGGCTCGATCCCGTTGGTGCGGGCATTGTGATCCAGCGGCTGTCCGGCGTGGCGGCGCAGGATCTCGATCTCGGCGGCTTCGTCGGGAAAGTCGATCAGCACCTTGAACAGGAACCGGTCAAGCTGGGCCTCGGGCAGGGGATAGGTGCCCTGCTGCTCGATCGGGTTCTGGGTCGCGAGGACGAAGAACGTGTCGCCAAGGTGATGATCAATGCCGTCGATGGTCGCGATACGCTCGTTCATCACCTGCAGCAGCGCGGCCTGCGTCTTTGGCGGGGCGCGGTTGATCTCGTCTGCCAGCAGGATCTGGGTGAACACCGGCCCCTTGGTCAGGCGGAACTGCGAGGTGCCGAAATCGAACAGGTTCACGCCCAGCACGTCGCCCGGCATCAGGTCCGGGGTGAACTGGATGCGGCCGAAGTCCAGGTGCATTGCGGCCGCAAGGGATTGCGCCAGCAGCGTCTTGGCCGTTCCCGGAGGCCCCTCCAGCAGGCAGTGCCCCCGCGCGAACAGGGCGATCAGCGCCATGTCGATGGCGTCGTCCTGGCCGTGTACCGCCTTGCCGATCTCGGCGCGGATGCGCCCGGCCAGTTGTCCGAAACTATCCAGATCCATTCAGCACCCTCTGGGCCTGCTGCTCGAACGCATCGAGCAGGTTCAGCAATTGTGCCGGCGGGGTGCCGGTCCCTGGTGTCATAGCGGCTGTGGCCGCGCGCTTGAACCCCCCGGCCAGTTCGGCATCGGTCCGTTCAACGAGACCAGCGATCCGCTGGACCGGGTCCGCACTGCCCGCCTGGCCGAAAAGCTGGCGCTCGATCCGGCGCAGGCGATTCTCGACATGGGCGGTAAACAGGCGGGTGTCGTTGCCTGCCATGCGCAGGATCCGCGCCTTGGCCGCGATCGAGACGCCGCGCGACGCACCGGGCCTGTCGTCGAAGAGAACCCGGGGCGGGCCAAAGCGCACCCAACTGCGCCAAAGCAGCAATGCGGTCAGCGCCGCCAGCCCGGCCCAGGCCAGCGCGTAGGGCCATGCAAGGAACCGCGCCAGGTCGGCCCAGCTGCGCCCGGTGCCCTCGGGCATGTCCGCCACGCTGAAAATGTGGTCGGTGGTGTCAACCACGATCGGAGCGCCCGCGGAAAGGTCGGTCAGCATACGTGCGGCGATCTCGGCATTGTCGCCCAGCCGCAGCCCGTGATTGTTCAGCAGGTCCGGGTCGGACAGCAACCACACGCGATGACCCATGTGCAGGCAGCTGATCAGCAGGTGGCCCTCGCCCGCAGATAGCAGCGGGTGGCAGAGCCGCTTCAGCCAGCGCGGGAACAGTTGCGGTTCGTAGAGCACACCGGTCAGCCCGTCGCCGGCGGGAAAGCGCAGCACCCCGCCCGGCCGCAGCAGCGGCGCGTCACGCAGGCCGATCGGGTCGAATGGTTCGGCTGCGGCATAGGCCTCTTCTATAGGAAGCATCAGGCTTTCGTGCGCATAGCCGGTATGGCGCATGGCCCGTGTCCATTTCGGCAAGACCACCAGGCTGGGTTGCAGTTCGACCTTCCGGGTCAGGATTCGGCGGGGCAGGTCGCGCTCGGTCCCTGTCATCAGCCACTCACGGTCGCCCTCGGGGCGAACGAAATCCTGATCCAGGTCCGTGTCCAGCACCGGGACGATCCGCAATCCCAGGCTTTCCGGGGCGATCGTGGTGAACCCGGGATAGCGGATCTCGGCACCCTCGCCGCGCATCCAGCTGACCAGTCCCCGGTTGCCGATGGCCGAGCGTTCGACCGGCAACTGCCCGCCCCCCGACACCAGCCAGCCGACAGCCAGTGCGACCAGCGCCACGGCAGTGATCGCCGCCAGTTCCATCCCTTTGCTACGGGTCACGCGGCTCCTCCCCGTGGACGGGACAGGATCGGCGCGGCGGCGGCAAGACAGTTTTCGAACGTGGCCTCGGGCAGCGGGCGGCCCCCGAACTGGACCAGTTCCTCGGTCATCACCAGCGACCGCAGCGCGGGCAGGTGGGGCCAGCGGTCGGGCAGGCGGCGCAGCAGATCTCGGGCGGTCTCGGACCGACCCATCCGAATGCCGTTCTGTTCCGCCGCAGCGCCGAGTGCTGCGCCCAACAATGCGACCAGCGCGGCGCGCCGGTCGGTCATGGCACGCAGCCGGGTCAGCAGGGCCTCGTCGATGGCGGGCGGTGCGTCAGCCGAAGGCGTCGGCCGGGCCTTGCGGGGGCGGCGCGCATCGGGAACCGCGCCCAGACGCTCTGCCAGCCAGCCGCGGTTCCGGTAAAGCGTTGCGGCCGTCATCCCGATCAGCAGCAACAGGGCAAGCCGCGTCACCAACTGCAAGGTTTCCGAAACCTCGGTCTCGGTGTCGTCCTCGGGCAAATCGGGGGGCGGCGGCGCGCCGTCCAGCGGGATCTCGCCCTCCAGCCGATCGACATAGGTAATATCGGTCTGCAACCGGTTCAGAAGCACGCGCCGCTCGTAGGCGGGGTTGGTCTCGACCACGTGGCCCGTGATCCGCGGCGCGTCCTGTGCGGCGGCAGTGCCCACCCACAAGCCGAGCACGACTAGCCCCCGGTTCAGGCAGGTTCGGATCACCGTGAGCAGCTTCCTCTTGACCAACGCGCGTTGGCGGAAGCCTAGGCTTCCGCGGCACGGCAATGCAAGCTGCAATGGAAAATCAGGTAAAGGCTTCGGGACGCATCTGCCGGGCCATGTGGTCCAGCACGGCGTTCACGAACTTCGGCTCCCGGCCCTCAGGGAAGAATGCCTTGGCGACGTCCACGTATTCGGTGATCGCCACCCGCGGCGGCACGTCGGTGTTCAGCAGCTCCGACCCGGCGGCGCGGAACAGCGCGCGCAACGTGGGGTCGATGCGCGCGATCGGCCATTTCTCGACCAGGGCGGCGTCGGTCAGCTTGTCGATCCGCGACTGCCGCTCAACCGCGCCGTGCAGGATGGTGCGGAACAGCTCCAGGTCCGCCTCGGCATAGGTGTCGCCGTCGATTTCGGCGCCGAAGCGATGGGATTCGAACTCTTCCTGAACGTCGGGCAGGTTGGCGTCGGCGGCCTCCATCTGGAACAGCGCCTGGGTGGCGAACAGACGTGCGGCCGAGCGCATCTGCCGCGCGGCTTCCTTGCGCGCGGTCTTTTCTTCGTGCGTGGCCATCAGGCGGTCCCTCCGCTGGTCGGGGTGCCGGCAACCTGGAAACTGCCCTCGGGCAGGGCGGGTGCGGGGCGCGAGAAGCGGCGCTTGAGCGCGATCAGGTGCAGCGCCGCCTCGGCCGCGCCGCCGCCCTTGTTCTGGCCCGCGGCTTCGGCGCGAACCTGCGCCTGCTCGACATTCTCGACCGTCAGGATGCCGTTGCCGACGCACAAGCCCTTCAGACCCAGCTCCATCAGCCCGCGCGAGCTGTCGTTGCACACGGTATCGTAATGCGTGGTCTCGCCCCGGATCACGCAACCCAGCCCGACATATCCGTCATACTCGCCACTCGCAGCGGCCAGCGCGATCGCCTGCGGCACCTCCAGCGCACCGGGCACCTCGACGGTGTCGTGCATTGCGCGGGCGGCTTCGCACGCGGCGCGGGCACCGGCGACCAGCTGCTCGGCGATTTCCTTGTAGTAGGGGGCAACGACGATCAGCACCCGCGTCGGCCGGTCGAACACCGGGGCGGGCAACGTATGATGGGTGATGGCGGTGGCCATGTGCGAATCCTCGGGCGTGTGCTGGGGTCTGGCGGGCTAGATATACCTGCGGTCGGCGGGATGGAAGGCACCCCGCCGGGAATTCGGTTCAGCTGTCGGCCCCGGGCGCCTCGATCTTCCGGGTGCCTGCGATCGACAGGCCATAGCCTTCGAGCCCTACGACCTTGGGGCTGGGAGAGTTCGTGAGCAACACCATTTCGTGAATACCCAGCGAGCCCAGGATCTGTGCGCCAAGCCCGTACTGGCGCAGCGTCTGGGGCGCCCCCTCGTCGCCGAAGCTCAGCTTCATCGACATGTCGCGCAGCAGAACGACGACGCCGCGACCCTCGGCCGCGATCATCTGCATCGCGTCGGCAAGCTGGTGCGACCGGCCCGGGCAAAGCCCCAGCATGTCCTCCAGCGGGTTGGCGGCATGCATCCGCACCAGCACCGGATCGGGGGTGGAGATGTCGCCCTTGGTCAGAACCAGGTGCTCGGCCCCGGCGGTGTCGTCGGTATAGACCCGCAGGAGCCACTCGCCACCGTACTCCGACTGCACGTGACGCACGTCGCTTTCGCGGACCAGGTTGTCATAGCGGCGGCGATAGGCGATGAGATCGCTGATCGTGCCGATCTTCAGTCCGTGCAACTGTGCGAACGCGATCAGGTCGGGCAGGCGGGCCATGGTGCCGTCTTCCTTCATGATCTCGCAGATCACGCCAGACGGATTCAGTCCTGCCAGCCGGCTGATGTCGATCGCCGCCTCGGTATGTCCGGCACGAACCAGCACGCCGCCATCGCGCGCCCGCAGCGGGAACACGTGACCCGGCGTCGCGATGTCCTGCGGTTTCGAGGTCGGGTCGATGGCGACGGCCACCGTGCGCGCGCGGTCATGGGCGCTGATGCCGGTGGTCACGCCCTCTCGTGCCTCGATCGACACGGTGAACGCAGTCTCGTGGCGCGACGAGTTCGACGCCGCCATCAGCGGCAGACCCAGCGCATCCAGCCGTTCGCTGGTCAGCGACAGGCAGATCAGGCCACGGCCGTGGGTGGCCATGAAATTGATCGCGTCGGGCGTCGCCATCTGCGCCGGAATCACCAGGTCGCCCTCGTTCTCGCGGTCCTCGTGGTCCACCAGGATGAACATCCGCCCGTTGCGGGCGTCGTCGATGATCTCCTCGATGGACGAGATCGCGTCGGCGTAGGTATCGGCTGCGCTCATGTCGCGTTGCTCCGCATGTCTTCAAGCCGTGCGACGTAACGAGCCATCGTGTCCACTTCAAGGTTCACGCGGTCGCCGGGTGCCACCTGGCCCCAGGTGGTGTGCGCCTTCGTATGGGGGATGAAATTGACCGTGAAGCGCGGCCCGTCCACGTCGTTCACCGTCAGCGAGGTGCCGTCCAGCGCGACCGACCCCTTCTGCGCGATGAACCGCGCCAGGTGGGCAGGGGCCTCGAACGTCATCACGGTGCTGTCGCCCGACGGCTCCGCAGAAACCACCATGGCGGTGCCGTCGACATGGCCCGATACGATGTGGCCGCCCAGTTCCTCGCCCACACGCAGGGCCCGCTCCAGGTTCACCCGGGTGCCCTGAGCCCATCTGCCAAGCGTGGTTTTCGACAGCGTCGCGGCCGAGATGTCGACGTCGAACCAGTTCCGTCCATCGTTGCTGCCGCGGTCCACCACGGTCAGGCAGACGCCGGCGCAGGCGATCGACGCCCCCAGCGCGATATCGTCAGCGGGGTAGGCGGTGCTCAGCCGCGCGCGCAGGTCGCCACGCCCGTCCAGCGCCGACACTTCGCCCACGTCGGTTATGATTCCGGTAAACATCGCTTCCTATCCTGCACCCAACCAACCCTTGGCGGGATACTGGATGCCCATTCGGTGGGCAAGCGCGACATAATCCCGCCCATTGTCGGTCTTATGCATGCGCGGCGGTTGGAAACGGGGCGATTCGTGGTAAACGGTCGAAAAAATGGCAGGCGAATGCAGAGCAGCGAAATGAAGGACAGGTTCTTCCTGTTTCTACAAGGACCGCACGGGCCGTTTTTCAGCGACCTCGCGCGCCAGGTCAGTCTGGCCGGGTGCCGGATCCACCGGATCGGCTTCAACGCAGGCGACCAGCACTACTGGGCGCACAAGGACAGCTATACCCCCTTCCTCGAAAGCGTCGAGAACTGGGAAAAGGGCCTGACGGACTTCCTGGATGCGAATCCGGTGACGGACCTGGTGCTCTATGGCGACACGCGCCCGGTGCATGCCATCGCGCGCCGCGTCGCGCGGTTGCGCGGCCTGTCGATCCACTGTTTCGAGGAAGGCTACCTGCGCCCCTACTGGGTCACGTACGAGCGGGATGGGGTGAACGGCCACTCGCGGCTGATGCACCTGCAAGTGCCCGAAATGCGGGCGATGCTGGGTCACAGCCCCGGCAAGCTGCCCGAGGCACCGGCGCAATGGGGCTCGCTGTACCATCACATGTGGTACGGGGCGCTCTATCACTGGCGGATCCTGTTCACCAACCGGCGCTACCGCAGTTTCCGGCCGCATCGAACGATCTCGGTCCGGCGGGAATGGGGGCTGTATATCAAGCGGTTGACGCTGCTGCCACTGCACGCGCTGGAGCGGCGGATCGAGACGCGCAAGCTTCAAACCAGCGGCGCGAACTACCATCTGGTGCTGCTGCAACTGGCGCACGACAGCTCGTTCCGGGACCATTCGGATTTCCATCATATCTCGGATTTCATCGACCTGTGCTGCAAGGGCTTTGCGCGCGGGGCGCCGTCGCATCACCGGCTGGTGTTCAAGACTCACCCGCTGGAAGACGGGCGCGAGCCGCTGTTCAAGCTGATCATGGCGGCAGCGCGCCGGCACGGCATCGCCGGGCGGGTGCAGATGATCCGCGGCGGCCGCCTGGGCGAGATGCTGGACAACGCCACCACGGCGGTCACGGTGAACTCGACCGCCGGGCAGCAGGCGCTGTGGCGCGGGCTGCCGCTGCGCGCCTTTGGCCGCTCGGTCTATGACAAGCCGGAACTGGTCTCGCATCAGCCGATCGACGAGTTCTTCGCCAACCCGCGACGCCCGGATCTGGATGCCTACATGGTTTACCGGCAGTTTCTGCTGCAGACCTCGCAGTTTCCGGGTGGGTTCTATACCGCCACCGGGCGGG
>JBFHFG010000006.1:0-17679 GCA_041583815.1 Halovulum sp. | reverse complement strand
TGCGTTGCAGGTGTTGCAGGGCGTGGCCACCGTGGCGCTGGACAAGACCGGCACCCTGACAGAGGGGCGCCCCGCACTGACCGAATTCGAGCCTGCCACCGGTTTCGATCGTGGCCGGGTGCTGCGCCTGGTCGGCGCGGTCGAGGCCGCGTCCGAACACCCCATCGCGCGCGCAATCGCCGAGGCCGCGGCAGCCGAAGGCGCATTGCCCGAGGCACGGGATTTCGAAGCGCTCACTGGCCTGGGCGTGCGGGCGCAGGTCGAGGGACATGCGGTGTTGCTGGGGGCCGAACGGCTGATGCGGCGCGAGGGGATCGATGTGGGTGCATTGGCCCGGCGCGCTGGCGATCTGGCGGAAGATGGGCGCACGCCGTTGTTCGCGGCCATCGACGGGCAGGCGGCGGCGGTGATCGGGGTCTCTGACCCGGTCAAACCCTCGGCCGCAGCGGCCATCGAGGCGCTGCATGCGGCCGGGCTGAAGGTGGCGATGATCACCGGCGACGCGCGCGGTACGGCCGAGGCGGTAGCCCGGCGGCTGGGCATCGACCGGGTGGAGGCCGAAGTGATGCCGGACGGCAAGGTGGCGGCCATCGAGGCGCTGAAGGCCGACGGGCCGGTCGCCTTCGTCGGCGATGGGATCAACGATGCCCCGGCGCTTGCCGGGGCGGACATCGGAATCGCCATCGGCACCGGCACGGATGTCGCCATCGAAAGCGCGGACGTGGTGCTGATGTCGGGCGATCTGTCGGGCGTGGCCAGCGCCTTTGCTGTCAGCCGCGCGACGATGCGCAATATCCGGCAGAACCTGTTCTGGGCCTTTGCCTACAACACGGCGCTGATTCCGGTGGCGGCCGGGCTGTTCTATCCGGCGTTCGGGGTGTTGCTGTCGCCGGTGCTGGCTGCCGGGGCGATGGCGTTCTCGAGCGTGTTCGTGGTGTCGAATGCGCTTCGCCTGCGGCGGGTCCGACCCGGCGCGGCCTGACGTCCGGAGCGGAAAATACAAACCAGGCTCGCCATTTTGGATTCTGTTGCGGCGAGCCTGGCTGGACGCGGGTCAGGTACAGGGGGGTGCAGCCCGCATCTGTTGTCGGGGGATTGTCAGAGCAGCCGGCGGATGACGTCCAGGACGCTGCACATCCGCCGTTCCTGCCGCGAGCGGCGGAAGATGCGACGCAGTTCGGCCTCTTTGCCGTGGACGATTGCCTCGTGGACCAGGGCGTTGCCCTTGGGACGGAAGCGCATGCCGGGTTTGGCCGGTTCCGCTTGGTACTGAACGGGCCGCATCACCCGGTCGGAGGTGCAAGGCGAAACATCGGTGACGGCAGGGCGGACAAGCGCAGGCCGATTGATTTCGAGGCTGCCGTCCATGATGTCGAGGAACCCTGCGACCGGGCCGGTCCGTCCCTCGGCCAGGGAGGAGGAGAACCGGACGTCGGGCTGGGGACTGTATGCGAAGTCGGTCAGGGTCATCGCAGCTTGCTCCTCGTTAACTCCGGCATGCGCCGGTTACGTCAAAAGTATGTATTGTAATTCTATGGAATGTGTATCTCTCAAATCGACGGTTTCAGTCAACCGGTAATTGCTTGGCGAAGCAATTATACCCTTCGTTTATAGAGATATGAAGGGCGTGAATCTGTCCGGAATTTATGGTAACTATATGAAAATATATATATTTACATGTGCAACTCTGGCGTGCCAAGCTTGTGTCGCTGAAGTGCTGCCAGAGCCCTTGTTACATACTATAGTATATTGACTTCCGGGAATCAGTGGTCGATCGGGCGCGTTTCACCGCGTCCTTCGGCGTTTGATAGACGTCGATCAGAAAATGATTGACGTCTATCAGATTCGCGCGCACCTTCCCCGCGGGAGGAAAAACGGGGCAATGCGTAAGCCGACCCTACAGGATGTGGCTCAGGCCGCTGGCGTCAGCTATGCGACCGCCGACCGGGTGCTGAACGCGCGCGGCAACGTCTCGGCCCGGGCCGAGGCGCGGGTCCGCGATGCGATCGACCGGTTGGGCTATCGCCGGGACGTGCATGCCGCGAACCTGTCGCGGCGGCGTGTCTATCGTTTCCTGTTCCTGTTGCCCTCGGGCGATCACAGTTTCTTCCGCAGCTTGCGCGAGGCCGTGCTGGCCGAAAAGGCGGGCCGCGCGCCGGACCGGGTGGCTGTGTCGCTGCGCGAGGTCCGCGCCTTTGACAGTGGCGCGCTGGCGGAGGCGCTTTCATCCCTGGATCCGGATCAGTGTGATTGTGTTGCCTTCGTCGGTCTGGACAGCCCCGCGGTACTGGAGCAGGCGGCGCGTCTGGACAAGGCCGGGGTGCGCGTACTGACCGTGGTGTCGGATGCGCCCGCGCCGGGCCGGGCCGCTTATGTCGGCATCGACAATACCGGCGCGGGGCGTACCGCGGGGCGGCTGATGGCGCTGGGGCACACCGGGCGCGCCGGGCTGATCCTGCCGCTGATCGGCACCCGAGCGGCCAAGGACCATGTCGACCGGCTGGAGGGTGTGACGCAGGTGCTGGCGGACAGCGCCCGGATCGCCCTTTTGCCCGTGGTCGAAGCGCTGGACAGCCCCGACCGGATGCGCGACGCGGTCGGTCAGGCGCTGGCGGATGCGCCGGGCCTGACCGGGATCTACAGCATGGGCGCCGGCAACCGGGGCCTGTTTCAGGCGATCGAGGCGCTGGACCCCGACACCCGTCCGCTGGTCATCGTGCACGAACTGGTCCCGCACAGCCGCGCCGCGCTGGAGGCAGGGTTGATCGATGCAGTCATCGACCAGAAACCCGCCGAGGAAATTGCCGCCGCGCTGGACATCATGCGCGCGCTGGCTGACGGCCTGCCGGTTCCGCCGGGGCCGGGCATCACCCCGACAATCTACGTCAAGGACAACCTGCCGGCGCAGCCTGCGCCAGGCACCGAAGGAGACCCCCGAAAGTGAACGGATATTTCAACGATATCGCTCCGCTGAAGTTCGACGCTGATGCCGATGGTCTGGCGTTCCACCATTACGACCCGGACGAGGTCGTGATGGGTAAGCGGATGGAGGATCATCTGCGCTTCGCCGCCTGCTACTGGCACAGCTTCGTCTGGGAGGGAAATGACCCGTTCGGCGGCCAGACCTTTGATCGGCCCTGGTTCCCCGCCGACACGATGGAGTTGGCCAAGCTGAAGGCGGATGCCGCGTTCGACATGTTCCGCATCCTCGGCGTGCCGTACTTCGCCTTCCACGATCATGACGTCCGTCCCGAGGGCGCAAGCCTGGCCGAAAGCCATAAGCGCCTGAACGAGATGGGCGACTATTTCGCCCAGAAGATGGAGGCCGGTGGACCGAGGCTGCTGTGGGGTACCGCCAACATGTTCTCGAACCGGCGCTACATGTCGGGTGCGTCGACCAACCCGGACCCGGACGTGTTCGCCTATTGCGCCTCGGTCGTGCGCACCTGCATGGACGTCACCCAGCGTCTGGGAGGCGAGAATTACGTGCTGTGGGGCGGGCGCGAAGGTTACGAGACGCTGCTCAATACCGATCTGGGCCAGGAACTGGAGCAGATGGGCCGCTTCCTGAGCATGGTCGTCGAGCACAAGCACAAGATCGGCTTCAAGGGCGCGATCCTGATCGAACCCAAGCCGCAAGAGCCGACCAAGCATCAGTACGACTATGACGTCGCGACGGTCTATGGCTTCCTCAAGCGCTTTGGACTGGAGGACGAAGTCAAGGTCAACATCGAGCAGGGCCACGCCATCCTGGCCGGTCACAGCTTCGAGCACGAGATCGCGCTGGCCAATGCGCTGGGCATCTTCGGTTCGATCGACATGAACCGGAACGACTATCAGTCCGGCTGGGACACCGACCAGTTCCCCAACAACGTGCCCGAGGTGGCGCTGGCCTATTACGAGATCCTGAAGGGTGGCGGGTTCACCACCGGCGGCACCAATTTCGACGCCAAGCTACGCCGCCAGAGCCTGGACGCCGAGGACCTGATCGCCGCCCATGCCGGCGCGATGGATGTCTGCGCCCGCGGGCTGAAGGCGGCCGCGGCGATGCTGGAGGACGGCAAGCTCGAAGAGGCCCGCACGGCGCGATATGCCGGTTGGCAAACGCCCGAAGCGCGCGCAATGCTGGCGCCGGGGGCAACGCTTGCCGACATCGCAGACAAGGCCGAGGCCGCGGGGCTGGATCCGCAGCCCGTCTCGGGGCGGCAGGAGAAGCTTGAGAACATCGTGAACCGCTACGTCTGATTTCGGACACGCTAAGGGGAGGATTACAATGAAGACCATCAAGGGACCGGCGCTGTTTCTGGCGCAGTTCGCGGGCGATGAGGCACCGTTCAACAGCTGGGATTCCATCACCAAATGGGCCGCCGACTGCGGCTACAAGGGGGTGCAGGTGCCCAGCTGGGACGGTCGCCTGATCGACCTGGCCAAGGCTGCCGAAAGCAAGGACTACTGCGACGAGTTCAAGGGCGTTGCCGCGGCGAACGGTGTGGAGGTCACCGAGCTTTCGACGCACCTGCAGGGCCAGCTTGTCGCCGTACACCCCGTCTATGACGAGATGATGGACGGGTTCGCCGCGCCAGAGGTGCACGGCAATCCGAAGGCTCGGCAGGAATGGGCCGTCGACCAGGTGAAAAAGGCGCTAATCGCCTCAAAACACATGGGGCTAGGTGCGATGGCCAGCTTTTCGGGGGCGCTGGTCTGGCCGTTCCTCTATCCTTTCCCGCAACGCCCGGCGGGGCTGGTCGAAGCCGGGTTCGACGAGTTGGCCAAGCGCTGGAAGCCGCTGCTTGACCACGCCGACGAATGCGGCGTCGACATCTGCTACGAGATCCACCCGTCCGAGGATCTGCACGACGGTGTCACCTACGAGATGTTCCTGGAGCGGACCGGCAACCACAGCCGCGCCTGCATGCTGTACGATCCGTCGCACTATGTTCTGCAGTGCCTTGATTACCTTGACAATATCGACATCTACAAGGACGTGATCCGGATGTTCCACGTCAAGGATGCCGAGTTCAACCCGACCGGCCGGGAGGGCGTCTACGGGGGGTTCCAGAGCTGGGTGGACCGGGCCGGGCGGTTCCGCAGCCTTGGCGACGGGCAGGTGGATTTCGGGGCAGTGTTCTCGAAGCTGACCGCCGCCGATTTCGATGGCTGGGCCGTGGTCGAATGGGAATGCGCGCTCAAGCACCCCGAAGATGGCGCGCGCGAGGGGGCGCAGTTCGTCTCGGACCACATCATCCGCGTGACCGAGAAGGCCTTCGACGATTTCGCCGGTGCGGGCACGGACGATGCCGCCAACCGCCGTATGCTGGGGATCTGAGCCATGGAACAGATCAGACTTGGCATGGTCGGCGGCGGCAACGACGCGTTCATTGGGGGCGTCCACCGGATCGCCAGCCGGATTGACGGGCATTTCGCGCTGATGGCCGGGGCGCTTTCCTCGACGCCCGAGAAATCGAAGGCGTCCGGGGCGGCGCTTGGGCTGGACCCGAGCCGCTGCTATGGCAGTTTTGAGGAAATGGCCGAGGCCGAGGCGGGGCGCGCGGATGGCATCCAGGCGGTCTCCATCGTCACGCCGAACCACGTGCATGCCGCAGCTGCCGAGGCGTTCCTGAAGCGTGGCATCCACGTGATCTGCGACAAGCCGCTGACCTCGACCATGGAGGATGCCGCGCGTCTGGAAAAGGCGGTTGCCGAGGCCGATGCGCTGTTCGTCCTGACGCACAACTACACCGGCTATCCGATGATCCGCCAGGCGCAGGCGATGGTCGCGGCCGGGGATCTGGGCAAGATCCGCGTCGTGCAGGTCGAGTACCCGCAGGACTGGCTGACCGGCACGCCGGAAAAGGATGGTGTGAAACAGGCCGAGTGGCGGACCGACCCGGCGCGCTCGGGGGCGGGCGGCTCGATCGGGGATATCGGCACCCATGCGCACAACCTGGCGTGCTTTGTCAGCGGGCTGGAGGTCGAGGAACTGGCCGCCGACCTGCAAAGCTTCGGCGCGGGGCGCAGCCTGGACGACAACGCCCACATGATGCTGCGCTTCAACGGCGGCGCGCGCGGGATGCTGTGGTCCAGCCAGGTGGCGCCCGGCAACGAGAATGCCCTGCGCCTGCGCGTCTATGGCGAGAAGGGCGGGCTGGAATGGTGCCAGGAGGACCCGAACTACTTGTGGTATGCGCCGTTCGGCGAGCCGAAGCGGCTGATCACCCGCAACGGCGCCGGAGCGAATGATGCCGCCACCGCTGTCAGCCGCATTCCCGGCGGCCACCCCGAGGGCTATCTGGAAGGCTTCGCAAACATCTATACCGAGGCCGCGCAGGCGATCCGCGAGTGGACCTCGGGCGGCGACAAGGCGCCGGGCCATCTGCCGGGGATCAAGGCCGGCATGGCCGGGATGCGTTTCATCGACGCCTGCGTGCAATCCTCGAAGGGCAACGCGGCCTGGGTGAAACTGTGAACGAGCCTGTCCTCTCGCTGCATGGGGTCAGCCGCAGCTTCGGCGCGGTGGAGGTGCTGCACGGCATCGACATCGCGCTGCGGCCCGGCCGGGTCCATGCGCTGATCGGCGAGAATGGCGCGGGCAAGTCCACGACGATGAAGATCATGGCGGGCTACCAGCCCGCCACCAGCGGCACGATCCGTGTGGACGGGCAGGAAATGACCTTTGCCAGCATGGCCGAGGCCGAAGCGCGCGGCATCGTCATGATCCACCAGGAGTTCAACCTGGCCGAGCAGTTGACGGTGGAGCAGAACTTTTTCCTGGGCCGCGAGCTGAAGAAGGGATGGCTGCTGGACAAGACCAGGATGCGGGCAGATGCGCGGAAGTACCTCGACCGGCTGAATTGCCGCGCGCATGTGGATCGCGTGGTGTCGAACCTGCCCAATTCGGACAAGCAGATGCTGGAGATCGCCCGCGCGCTGTCCCGCGATGCCCGCGTGCTGATCATGGACGAGCCGACTGCGGTGCTGACCTATGCCGAAACGGACATATTGCTGGAGCAGGTCCGGGCGCTGCGCGAACATGGAACAGCGATCCTGTTCACCTCGCACAAGCTGGACGAGGTGAAGGCGATTGCCGATGATCTGACCATCATGCGCGATGGCGACGTGGTCTACTCCGGCCCGGCAGCCGACCTGGACGAGCACCAGATGGCTGAGGCGATGGTCGGGCGCGACGTGTCGAACCTGTTCCCGCCCAAACCCGCAGCGCCCGCGCCGCAACCTGTGCTGGAGGTCGCGGGGCTGGAGGTGCCGGGATACGCACACGACATTTCCTTCACCCTGAACAAGGGCGAGATCCTGGGCATCGCGGGCCTGATCGGTTCCGGCCGGACCGAAACGTTCGAGGGGCTGTGCGGCCTGCGCCCGCATCGGGGCGCGGTAAGGATCAACGGCCAGCCGGTGCAGATCCGCCAGCCGTCCGATGCGCTGACGTACGGGCTGAGCTATCTGACCGAGGATCGCAAGACGCGCGGGTTGCTGCTGGACAAGTCCATGCGCGAGAACCTGACGCTGCAATCGCTCGAGAAGTATTCGGGTTGGCTGATCGACCAGAAAGCCGAAGAGGCGGCGCTGACGCAGGCGATCCGCGAATTCGACATTCGTTCGGGCGACCGGGCGATCAAGGTCGGCAACCTGTCTGGTGGCAATCAGCAGAAGCTGTTGCTGGCCAAGACCATGCTGGCCGAACCCGACATCGTGGTGATCGACGAGCCGACGCGCGGTATCGATATCGGCACCAAGCAGCAGATCTATGATTTCATCCGCGATCTTGCCGCGCAGGGGCGCAGCATCGTCGTGATCTCGTCCGAGATGCAGGAGGTGATCGGCCTGGCCGACCGCATCCTGGTGATGCGCCTTGGCCGTATCGCGGGCGAGGTCTCGGGCGACCGGATGACCGAGGACAACATCGTGCGCCTGGCCATGGGCGTCGAGGGGCAGGGGCGCGACGCCGCCCCGATGGAGGCGACATGACCGCAACCGAGACCACTTCCGCCCGCGCGCCGCGCCGGGGGCTGCCGTCGATGACCGTGCTGGGGCCGATCCTGGCGCTGTTGGTCCTGCTGGCGATCGGGGTGTTCCTGAACGAGAACTTCCTGAGCTATGCCAACATCACCAACGTGCTGGCACGTTCGGCCTTCATCGGGATCATCGCGGTGGGGATGACCTTCGTGATCACCTCGGGCGGGCTGGACCTGTCCGTGGGGTCTATGGCGGCCTTTATCGCGGGGCTGATGATCCTGGTGATGAATGCGGCCCTGCCCACGCTGGGCATCGGCGTGCCGATCATCCTGCTGGGTATGGCGACGGCGGTCGTCGCGGGCCTGTTCGCCGGATTCCTGAACGGCATCCTGATCACCAAGCTAGGGATCGAGGCGTTCATCGTCACGCTGGGGTCCATGGGGATCTATCGCAGCCTTGTCACCTGGCTGGCCGATGGCGGCACGCTGAGCCTGGATTTCGGGCTGCGCACCTTCTATCGCCCGGTCTATTATGACGGCATCCTTGGGGTCAGCTGGCCGATCATCGTCTTTGCCGTCGTCGTGATCCTGGGCGAGATCGCCATGCGCAGCGCCGTCTTCGGGAGGCATTGCGCGGCCATCGGCTCGAACGACCAAGTGGCAAAGTATTCCAGCATCAACGTCAACCGAGTGCGGCTGATGACCTATGTGCTGCTGGGCCTGCTGGTGGGCATCGCGACGATCATGTACGTGCCCAGGCTGGGGTCGGCCTCGGCCTCGACCGGCCTGTTGTGGGAGCTGGAGGCGATTGCCGCCGTCATCATCGGCGGCACCGTGTTGAAGGGCGGTTTCGGCCGCGTCTGGGGCACGGTGATCGGCGTGCTGATCCTCAGTCTGATCGGCAACATCCTGAACCTGACCGACCTGGTCTCGCCCTATCTGAACGGTGCGATCCAGGGCGCAATCATCATTCTCGCTGTCATATTGCAGCGCGAGGGCAGGGCCGGCGCGTAAGCCGGCCATCTAACTGGGAGGAACTACCATGAAGCATCTGATGACCGGACTGGCCCTTGGGGCGCTGATGGCCGCGGCCCCTGCGGTGGCGCAGGACACCAAGGTGATCGGCGTCTCGATCCCGGCGGCGACCCACGGCTGGGCGGGCGGCATGAACTATTTCGCGCAGCAGGCCGTCGAACGGCTGGAGGCCACCTACGAGGAACTGGACTTCGTGCTGGCCACCGCCTCGGACCCGGCCAAGCAGGTCTCGGACATCGAGGACATGGTCGCCACGCGCAACATCGACGCGCTTGTCGTGCTGCCCTTCGAGTCCGAGCCGCTGACTGGCCCGGTGCAGTATGTCGCCGAAACCGGTGCGTGGATCACCGTGGTCGACCGCGGCCTCAGCCAGGAAGGGATCGAGGATCTTTATGTCGCCGGGGACAACCCGGGCTTTGGCCGGGTGTCGGGCGAATACATGGCCTCGCAACTGGACGAAGGCAGCAAGATCGTCGTTCTGCGCGGCATTCCGACCACGATCGACAACGAGCGGGTCGAAGGTTTCCAGGCTGCCATCGAGGGCTCGGGGATCGAGATCCTGGCGATGGAGCATGGCAACTGGAACCGCGACGACAGCTTCACGGTCATGCAGGACTTCCTGTCGAAATACCCGCAGATCGATGCGGTATGGGCCTCGGATGACGACATGGCGATCGGTGTCCTTGCCGCGATCGAGGCGGCGGGCCGCGACGACGTGAAGTTCGTGCTGGGCGGTGCGGGCATGAAAGAGATGATCAAGCGGACCATGGATGGCGACGAGATGATCCCGGCCAACGTGACCTATCCGCCGTCGATGATCGCCACCGCCATCGAGATCACTGCCGTAGGCCTGGTGTCCAGCGCACCGGTGTCGGGTGATTTCATCATCGGCTCGGTGCTGGTCACGCCCGAGAACGCCGAGCAGTTCTACTATCCCGACAGCCCGTTCTGATCCCGGGCTAGCCGGTGCGCCGCCAGCAGGTGGCGCGCCGGTCTTCGGTGCGACCGCACCGCTTGATTGACTTTGCATTTCCCCGCTCCTAGCGTCGAAAGCATGGTCAGGCATGAAGAACATTATCGCTTCGTTCTGCTGAACCGCCCGGTTCCCCGGGTGGTGTAGGCCGACGTCCGCCACGCCTTCCGGGGTTCTCCGAAAATCGCCACGCCGACTGCATCACCCGCCCCGGGCGGGTGCCGTCCCGTGGTTCTACCGGATGTCGTTTGGATGACCATGTGCCCGTGCGGTTCGCCGGCACATAACTCTGAAGCGAGGGCAGGAACATGAGTGACACGACCACCAGAAAGCGGGCTTCCACGCGGCGGCCCAAGGTCGTCATCGGCGAGACGATGCTTGCGCGGATGGAGGCGCTGGCCGAGGGCGCGTTGAGGCGCACCCCTGAGCTGGCCGACAAGTTGCTGGAGGAACTTGGCCGCGCCCGCATCGTACCCGACCGCAAGCTGCCCGAAACAGTCGTCACCATCGGCAGCCGCGTCACCTATCGGGACGAGACGACCGGCAAGGAGCAGTCACTGACGCTGGTGTTCCCCGAGGAAGCCGACATCGACCGTCAGCGCGTGTCGGTGATGACGCCCGTCGGCGTGGCCCTGATCGGCCTGGCCGAGGGCGCGACGTTCTATTGGGACACGCGCGACAACCAGCGCCGGACCTTGACCGTTGTACGGGTCGAGCCACCGGTGGCGGCATAGGGGCATGCTTCGGCGAACTTAACAAAAGGCAGAAAAATTTACAGTTGTTAGGTTTTGGCCGGGCAGGTATAGTCCACGCGGTCAGTCGGGGCACCTGTCTGCCGTGGCCAAGGAAGCGAAAAACGCGCGTGGAGGAACGATGAACATCATCATGGTGCTGGTAGACAGCCTGAACAAGGACTGTCTGTCGATCTACAACCCGGACACCGTGTGCCGCACGCCGAACATCACCCGCCTTGCGCAGCGCTGCCAGGTCTACGACGACCATTACGTCGGCAGCCTGCCCTGCATGCCCGCCCGGCGCGAGATCATGGCCGGCCGCAAGGAATTCCTGTGGCGTCCCTGGGGCGGGCTGGAAGTGTTCGACCCGCGCCTGCCGAAGGAAATCGCCAAGACCGGCATGATGACCGCGATGGTCACCGACCACTACCATTACTGGGAGGAAGAGGCGAACGGCTACATGCAGGGCTTCCAGTCGCTGCACATGGTCCGGGGCCACGAGGTCGATGGCTGGAAGGTGCCGGACCCGACCGAGGAAGACCCGCAATGGGTCAAGAACGTTGCCAAGTACCGCGCCGCCGAGCACATCCGCCAGTACGCCGCCAACGTGAAGGACTTCAAGGGCGAGGAGGATTACTTCGCCCCGCGCGTCCTGCAAGGTGCCTGCGACTGGCTGGACGAGAATGCGCAGAAGGGCCCGTTCTTCCTGCATGTCGAATGCTTCGACGTGCACGAGCCGTTCGATGTGCCCGAGCCCTATGCCTCGATGTACACCGACGGCAAGAAGGACGACTTCAACATCTGGCCGCCCTACCAGGTCTATGCGGACCTTGAGCGGTTCATGAATGAGACCACGCCGGAAGAGCTGGATTTCCTGCGCGCCCAGTACATGGGCAAGGTCACGATGATGGATACGTGGCTGGGCCGGCTGATGGCCAAGATGGACCAGTATGACCTGTGGAACGATACGATGATCGTGTTCACCACCGACCACGGCCACGACCTGGGCGAGCGGCGCGCATTCGGCAAGCAGTTCCCGCATTACGACAGCCACGCCAACATCCCGATGCTGATCTGGCATCCGAAGAACCCCGGAAACGGCGCGCATGTCGGCGGTCTGACGCAGACCGTGGACCTGTTCGCGACGCTGATCGAAGCCTCGGGCGGCGAGGTTCCGGCCGCGAACCGGCATTCGAAAAGCCTGATGCCGATGGTGCTGGGCACCGGCGGCAGCCCGCACGAGGGGCTGATCTATGGTACGTTCGGGCAGGGCCTGTGCGTGACCGATGGCGACTGGACGCTGTTCCGCGCCCCAGTCGAGGGCAAGCCGCTTTACACCTATGCCACCGGCATTTTTCGGCCGCTGATCGTGGACAACCCGGTCGACGGCAGGGTCGGCAAGCCGCCCGAACCGCCGGCCGAGCAGGGGTACTACGACGCCTCGGTCGACTTGCCGCTGTGGAAGACGCCGATCACCATAGATCCGCGCACTTACGACTGCTTCCTCTACGATCGTCGCAACGATCCGGGGCAGGAAAGCAACCTTTGGGATGCCGATCCCGCGCAGCGCCAGCGGATGCTGACCCTGGCGCGCAAGCTGATGGACGAAGAAGGCTATCCGCCCGAGCAGCTGGAGCGCCTGGGCATGACCGACGCGGCGCTTGCCGCCGCCTGAGACCTCTCCCTGACCGACCGGTCACACTTGGCGGCCCCCTTCGTGGGGCCGCTTTCTTGTTCCGGCGTCAGGCTGTGGCGGCTGTGCGGCCAGTCCAACTGACTGTGGCCATAGCCGTGGCGCCCAACACCGCACAGCCGAACACCAGCGGGAACACGGTGCCGTCGAATCCGTTTCCGATCATCCAGGCCAGCGGTAGCGCCATGAAGGTCGATAGCGAGCCAACGAAGGCAGCGCCCAGACCCGCAAGCTCGCCCAGGTCTTCCATCGACAGGGCCGTAAGGTTCCCGAAAAGGATGCCGATGCAGAAGAAGCTGGACAGTTGCCATGCCATGAACAGTGGTAGCGGCGGGACTCCGTCGAATGCCGCCAGCGGGGCAAGAAAGGCGACGGACAGTGCCGTCAGCCCGATCAGCGCGCCCCGGCTGAGCCGTCGCATCCCGAGGCGCATGACCAGCCGCGAGTTGAAGACCGACGATGCCCCGACCGACAGCGCGGCAATGCCGAAATACAGCGGGAACCGCTCGCCCACCTGCAACGTGATCTGGAACACCTGCTGCGCCGAGCTGAGATAGCCCAGAAACGCCCCGAAGATCAGACCCGCCGAGACCGTGTAGCCCATGGCGCTGCGGGTCCTCAGGATCTGGCCCAGCCCGGCGGTGATCCGGGTGACCGAGAACGGCGGCCGCTGCGCGCGGGGCTGGGTCTCGGGCATGCGCAGGGCGAACCAGGTCAGGGCGACCAGCGCGGGGATGATCAGCCCGGCGAAGGTTGCGCGCCAGCCGCCCAAATGTACATGGCCCTGGCCGATCGCTGGGGCAAGGGCGGGAACAAGGATGAAGACCGCCATGACGAAGGACATGATGCGCGCCATCGCCCGCCCCTCGTAGCTGTCGCGCACCAGCGCCACGGTGACGACGCGCGGGGCTGCCGCGCCCAGTCCTTGCAGCGCGCGCGCCAGCAACATCACCGACCAGTCGGTCGTGGTCATCGACAGGATGCAGCCCAGCACGAACAGGGCGTAGCCGCTATAAATCACCGGCTTGCGCCCGAAACTGTCGGACAGGGGCCCGACAACAAGTTGCCCCGCCGCAAGCCCCAGGAAGAAAGACGACACGACCATCTGCGCATCGTTGACGTTCGCGACCGACAGGTCGTGGCCGATGATGTCCAGGGCGGGCAGCATCAGGTCCGTGGCCAGCGCCACGATCGAGATCATCAACGCGACTAGCGCAATGTATTCGGGAAGGGGTGGGGTCTTCGGGTCTGAATGCATGACCCAGACCCTAGTGTCGCTTGAGGTGCGGCGGAAGCAGGTAATACGCGCGGAGCGGGTGATAATCCGCCGCAGTTTTAGCGACGGTGCCGTGCAGGCGAAAAAGGCCCGCGGTTCGCACCGCGGGCCTTCGAGACACTCCGACAGGGAGGGATCAGAGCGCCTCGGCCTTTACCAGGGAGTGGACGTCCTCGACGCGGGCTGCGTCCAGGTCATCCTCGGTGATGCCGAACTGCTGCCCTGTCAGGTCCTCGATGCCCTTGACCAGCGCCAACGCGTCCAGCCCGTAGTAGCGCATCAGGTAGGCGCGCGAACCGCCGTGGGCGTAGGTGTCCTTCAACCCCAGCCGGATCAGGCGTTTGCCGACGCCGGCATCTGCCATCGTCTCGGCCACCAGCGATCCGACGCCGCCCTCGGTCACGTGGTTCTCCAGCGTGATGACACCGTGCTTGACCGAGCCGATGTGATCCAGCAGCGCCTTGCTGTCGAAGGGCTTGATCGTGTGCAGGTGCAGATGCCGGATCGACAGCCCCGCCTTGGCCAGCGCCGAGCGGGCGCGCATGGCTTCCTCGGTGCAGATGCCGGAGGTGACGACAAGGATGTCATCGCCCGAGGACAGTTCGCGCATCTCGCCAACCTTGATCGGGGTGTCGAACAGGCGCGGGACGCTGCCGCGCAGGACGCGGCACCAGACCGGCCCGTCGATGCTGTCTGCGGCTTCACAGATCGACTCGACTTCCGTTGCGTCGCCGGTCTCCAGGATCGTCATGTTCGGGATCGAGCGCATCACCGAGATGTCCTCGATCGACTGGTGGGTCATGCCGCCGGGCGTTGTGACGCCGGGCAGGAACCCCATCAGCCGCACCTTGCGCCGCGGATAGGCGATGGACGCCATCAGCTGGTCATAGGGGCGGCGGTACATGAACACGCCGAACGTGTGGATGAAGGGGCGATAGCCGGCCAGGCCCAGCCCGCCCGCGAAGCTCATCATGTTCTGCTCGGCCATGCCGAGGCTGAGGAACTGATCCGGGTGCCGGTCGCGGAAGCCGTCAACCTCGCAGGAGGATGTCAGGTCTGCCGAAAGGCACAGGATGTCGGGATTGCCCGCCGCGAACGCCTCGAAGGCCTTGGCATAGGGGCGCGATACCATTTCCACCATGTTCTGACCTCCTCAGTGGCTGTAATCGACGGGTTCGACGCCAAGGTCGGCGGCGATCGATACGTTCATGCGGGCGCGTTCATCCTCGGACTTGAAGCGCACGTAGTGCAGGCGCGGGAAGCGTTCCTCGAGGATCGGCATGGTGTGGAACGGGTTGGTGCGCGCCAGGATGATCAGCGGCCGGCCCTCGTGCGATTCGGCGACGGCATCGCGCATGGCCTGCACGTCATGGCCGTCGATCTCGACACAGGCGGCGCCGAAGTTGCGGAACTTGGTCTTGATGTCGCCGACTTCCATCACCGACGACATGGCGCCGTCGCACTGCTGGTCGTTGACGTCCATGATCGCATAGAGGTTGTCGATGCCGTGGAAGGCGGCGGCCTGAACGGCCTCCCAGGTCTGGCCTTCCTGCACTTCGCCGTCGGACATGAAGACCCAGGTGCGGCCCGGCTCGTTCCGGCGCTTGCGGCCATAGGCCAGGCCCGCGCCCGTCGACAGGCCGATGCCCAGCGTGCCGTTGTGCACCTCCATGCCCGGAGAATGCTCGGCGCCGATCATCTCGACCGACGAGCCGTCCTTGTTGAACATCTCCAGCCCTTCGGGGGCCATGCGGCCGACCTCGATCAGGGTGGCATAGGCGACCAGCGCATAGTGTGCGGGGGCGATGAACAGGCGGTCGAACTCAGGCGCGGCTGGGCCGTTGTAGCCGGCACCGGTGTGGTAGTCCGGGTTCGACGGCGAGGGCACGCCCTCGAACGGCTTGGGGATCATCGGCAGTGTCGGGGCGCCGAGCTTCAGCTCTTCGTTATAGAGCCATGCCAGCTGTTCGCCTGCGGAACACGCCTGGGACAGGTAGCCGCCGTTGTTTCGCATCGAGTGCTCGAACACACGCCGACGAATCCCCAGTGCCACTTCCTCCGTGGTTCTTTCATTGCGCATGTCGCATCACTCCTCCTTGAGCGGGATCATTCCGGTTGCAAAGTGAGGTAGCATATGACAATGTATTTTACAAATGTAAAAGTCGGGAGGCTGGGCTGATGGCAAATCGCATGACCGCGGCGCATTGGGGCGCTTACCGCGTCACCGGCGCGGGCGACGCCATGCGGCTGGAGCCCCTGGCCGACGATCCCGCGCCCTCGCGGATCGGGAAGGGCTGGCTGTCGGCGGCGCGTGACACGCGGGCGCGGATCCAGCGGCCTGCCGTACGCAAGGGCTGGCTGGACGGTGACAAGGGCGCGGCGCGCAACGACGATGCCTTTGTCGAGATGCCCTGGGACGAGGTGCTGGACATCGCCGCGGGCGAGATGCGCCGGGTGATCGAGATGCACGGAAACGGCGCGATCTATGGCGGCTCCTACGGGTGGTCGAGCGCCGGGCGCTTCCATCACGCGCAGTCGCAGATGCGGCGGTTCCTCAACCTGGCGGGCGGCTATGTCGCCGCACGTGACACCTATTCGCACGCCGCCGGAGAGGTGATCCTGCCGCACATCACCGGCCTGACGAACAAGGAGGTCGAGGAAGGCCTGACCAGTTGGCCGCTGATCGCCGAGAACTGCACGCTGTTCCTTGCCTTTGGCGGCGTGTCCGGCCGGACGGCGCAGATCGCGGCGGGCGGGACCAGCCTGCACGAGGTCGACGACTGGATGGGCAAGGCTGCCGCGCGGGGCATGAAGACGGTCTGCGTCTCGCCCTTACGCAGCGACCTTGCGGATCTGCCGAACGCGCGATGGCTGCCGGTGCGGCCCGGTTCCGACGTGGCGCTGATGCTGGCACTGGCGCACGAATTGTTCGCCAACGGCTGGCACGACGAGGCATTCCTGAAGCGCTGCACCAGCGGGTGGGAGCGGTTCCGCGACTATGTCATGGGCGACAATGGCGTCGCCAAGACCCCGGACTGGGCCGCGCCGCTGTGCGACATGCCCGCCGGTGACATCCGCGCGCTTGCCGCCGAGATGGCGCGTGAGCGGGTCATGGTCTCGGTCACCTGGGGGATGCAGCGCGCCGATCATGGCGAACAGGCGGTCTGGGCCGGGCTGGCACTGGCTGCCGTGCTGGGGCAGATCGGCCAGCCGGGGACAGGTTTCGGTTTCGGCTATGGCTCGACCACGCCGCCGGGGCGGGCGAAGCGGTTCATCAACTGGCCAGCGGTCTCGCAGGGGCGCAACCCGGTGCGGGATTTCATCCCGGTGGCGCGGATCTCGGACATGCTGCTGAATCCGGGCGGGACGTATCGGTACAACGGCGAAGAACGGACTTATCCTGATATCAAGCTGGTCTACTGGACCGGCGGCAACCCGTTCCACCATCACCAGGACCTGCTGAAGCTGGAGCGCGCCTGGACCCGGCCCGAGACGGTGATCGTCAACGATCACAGCTGGACCGCGACCGCACGCCGGGCCGATATCGTGCTGCCCTCGACCGTGGCTCTGGAGCGCGAGGACATTATGATCAACCGGCGCGACCCGTCGTTGATCTTCATGTCCAAGGTGCTGGAACCGATGGGCGAGGCGCGGGACGATCACGCGATCTTTGCCGGGCTGGCCGAGCGGCTGGGCGTGGGCGACGCGTTTACCGAAGGACGCGACGTTGACGGCTGGTTGCGCTGGCTCTGGGCCGGGTGTCAGTCGGTCGCGCAGGCCGAAGGCTTTGCGCTGCCGGATTACGTGACCTTCCGCGAGCAGGGACGGTTCACCATCCCCGATGAGGACCAGACCCGCGTTCTGTTCGGCGATTTCGTCGCCGATCCGCAGGCCAACCCGTTGCCCAGCGAAAGCGGCAAGCTGACTCTGTTCAACGAGCGCATCGCCGCGATGGGGCTGGACGACTGCCCCGGTCACCCGACCTGGATGCCGCCCGC
>JBFHFG010000005.1:0-17799 GCA_041583815.1 Halovulum sp. | reverse complement strand
TGCCGACCTTCGGCGGTCTGTTGATCACGACGCTGATCTCGTCAATCGGCTTTCATTACTATGAAACTGTGAACCAATCGCTGCAATTGCAGTGGATCCCGCGCGAGCGTGCGCCACAGATGCTGGGCTGGCTGCTTGCCGTGGGTTCTGGGGCCTCGCTCGTGGCCTATGGGCTGATCGTAGTCACTTGGAAGACCTTCGATCTATCCTATGAGTTCATCTTTACCACAGCCGGCTGTGCAACGGCGCTGATCGCGGCACTTGCCTGGCGCCTGTACCCGAGTTTCGAGGCGCCGAATCCGCAGATCAAGCGCATGGTGCTGCGGCGGCGGTACTGGCTGTATTACGCCCTGCAATTCATGTCTGGCGCGCGGCGGCAGATCTTTGTCGTCTTTGCTGCCTTCATGATGGTTGAACGGTTCGGGTTCGAAGTGCACGAGGTCACGGCACTGTTCCTGATCAACTTCGTTGCCAACATGGTGCTTGCGCCACTCTTCGGCCGTGCTGTCGCCGTTTGGGGTGAACGGCGCGCGCTCATGTTCGAGTACTCGGGCCTGATCCTGGTGTTTCTTGCCTACGGCGGGGTCTACTATTTCGGCTGGGGCGTTGTTCTGGCAGCGACGCTATACGTCATCGATCACCTTTTCTTTGCGTTGGCCCTGGCGATGAAGACGTACTTCCAGAAGATCGCGGATCCCGGCGATATCGCCCCGACCGCCGCCGTCGCCTTCACGATCAATCACATCGCGGCTGTCTTCCTGCCTGCGGTGCTGGGGTATGTGTGGCTGGTCAGCCCAGGCGCGGTGTTTGCTTTCGCCGCCGTACTTGCTGCAGCCTCGCTGGTTCTGGCGGCAATGATCCCGCGCCATCCCGCGCCGGGGAATGAAACGGTGTTCGCGTCCGGAACTGCGGTGGTGGCCGAGTAGCGCCCCTTGGTTTGCTGCCGGCCGCACCCTAGATTCCGGGCAGCACATGGAAAGGACACCCGATGTTCGGATTAGGCAAGAAGACCGAGATGCCCGCCGCCGGCGCAGCACTACCCGGACGTGCGCAGGCGATCCCCACCGCCGAGACCCATTTCGTCAACGGCCGCCCCTTGCAGGGCCCGTTCCCTGAGGGGTTCGAGGTCGTGCAGTTTGGCATGGGCTGCTTCTGGGGTGTCGAACGGATGTTCTGGCAGGTTCCCGGCGTCTGGGTCACCGCCGTCGGCTATAGTGCTGGGCAGACGCCGAACCCGACATACCAGGAAGTCTGTACCGGGCAGACCGGCCACAACGAAACAGTTCAGGTCGTATACGATCCGGCGCAGATCACCTTCGACCAGCTGCTCAAGGTATTCTGGGAAGGGCATGATCCCACCCAAGGGATGCGCCAGGGGAATGACATCGGCACTCAGTACCGATCCGGTATCTACTGGACGACGCCCGAACAGCGGGATGCGGCCAAGGCTTCCTTTACGGTGATGGCCGAGCGGTTCCGCGATGCTGGACACGGGTGCGTCACGACCGAAATCGCCGAGGCGGGTCCGTTCTATTACGCCGAGGACTATCATCAGCAGTACCTTGCCAAGAACCCCGGCGGATATTGCGGGCTGGGCGGCACCGGCGTGACCTGTCCGATCGGTACGGGCGTCGCCGCCGGTTGAGCGTGGTCCAGGGGGCCGGGGAGGGGAACATCCCGTGCTGCGCTTGACCTTGCGTGCCATGGCGGTCTAATCGCGGGACTTCCGCGAGCCGAGGACCGCCATGACCACCTTTACTGCGCTGACGACACTTCCGGGCGCGGCCAGCGCCGCCACCCTTGCCGAGGCTTTGGAGGGGCTGATCGATCCGGCGCCGACAGGTATCGGCACGTTCGAGATCGAGGATGGTTCGGGCAACTGGGAAGTGGGTGCCTATTTCACGGAACGCCCCGACATTGCCGCGCTGGAACTTCTGGCCGCTGTGCACGGGGCGCGGCCCTTTGCCGTCAGCAAGGTCGAGGATCGCGACTGGGTTGCCCAGGTTCGGCGCGAGTTGACGCCGGTTCCGGCTGGCCGCTTCGTCGTTCACGGTGGCCATGACCGCGACGACGTGCCGATCAACCGCATCGGACTGGAAATCGAGGCTGCCATGGCATTCGGAACCGGCCATCACGGCACCACCAAGGGGTGCCTGCTGTCGCTTGAAAAGCTGGCGCGCCAGGGAATTATCGCACACAGCACTGCGGACGTCGGATGCGGCACGGGTGTACTGGCCATGGCTGCGCGTCGCCTGTGGAAACGTCGGGTTGTCGCCTCGGACATCGATCCTGTCGCGGTGGCGACGGCGCGGGCGAACCTGAGGGCGAACCGGACCGGCGGTGCCGTACCGGTGGTCTGCGCGCCGGGGTTCCGCCATGCCGACCTTCATGCGGGTGCGCCCTATGACCTGGTGTTCGCGAACATCCTTGCCGGGCCACTATGCCGGTTGGCGCCCGAGATGGCGGATCACACCCGTCCTGGCAGCATGATCATCCTGTCGGGCATTCTTTCGCGTCAGGCCCAGCGGGTCGAGAACGTCTACCAAGGGTACGGAATGCACGTACAGACTCGGATCCAGCTGGGCGAATGGGTTACGCTGACCCTTCGCCACGCCTGAACGGCCCCCCGGAAAAGCAAAAGGGCCGCCACGCGGCGGCCCCAGTCTGGAGTGGTAAACCGCGACGCGGTGGTTAGAGACTGCGTGCGGCCAGCTTCGAGTACCGGGGACCCATGCGGCTGGCGCGGGTCATGCCGACATCGTTCAACTCGTGGTCCGACAGGGCATCCAGCACCTCGGCGGTGCGTTGGCGTGCATCCCAGCGGCGATAGATGCTTGCGGCCTCCTCGAACAGGCGGACGAGGCGATAGACTGTGTGCGCACCAAACGGCGCGGGGCGGGGGGCGATTGGGTGTGCCATCGGGCGCATCTCCTGTGCATTGGGTTGGCGTCACGACGTTGTGCCGGAACGCGCAGCTAGCCACGAAAAACCCGATGTACAAAGCCCGATTTTGCAACCCTGCTATGCATTTTTTGCATATCTTGCAGGCTGTTAGCCCGGATGTCGCTTTCAGATAGATATCATGTCGCTTTTTGAACGCAAGGCTTTTCCTTTGCTCAATGTTCGCGTTTCGTGCTAAGCCGCCGATAACGAAAACATGAGCAGGTACAGGAGCGCGCCATGCGCGTCATCGGCATCGACCCGGGCTTGAGGCGAACCGGATGGGGCGTTGTGGACGTCCACGGCTCCCGTTTGAGCCACGTTGGCAACGGAGTCTGCGAATCGGGCGACGGTGACCTGGCTTTGCGCCTTCTGGCGCTTTACCGCGCCCTGACTGACATCATCGCGCGCTTCGCACCCGACCGTGCGGCAGTCGAGCAAACCTTCGTCAACAAGGATGCGGCTGGAACGCTGAAGCTTGGACAGGCGCGCGGCATCGCGCTGCTTGCGCCGGCCGAAGCAGGGCTGCCGGTCGCCGAATATGCGCCGAACGCAGTCAAGAAAGTCGTCGTCGGCGTAGGACATGCGGACAAGCGGCAGGTCGAACACATGGTCAAACTCCAGTTGCCACAGGCACAGATCGCCGGGCCAGACGCATCGGATGCCCTGGCGATCGCGCTGTGCCACGCGCATCATCTGCAGTTCTCGGGCAAATTGGACGCCGCGTTGGCGAAGGCGGGCGCATGATCGGGCGGGTGACGGGCCGGTTGGGATATCGAGCGTCGGATCACGCGCTGATCGATGCCGGCGGCATCGGGTATATCGTCTATTGTTCTGAGCGGACGCTGGCCGCACTGCCGGGGCAGGGGGAATTCGTTTCGCTGTTCACCGAGATGGTGGTGCGTGAAGACGCGATCACGCTCTACGGGTTCCTGACGCTCGCCGAGAAGGAATGGCACCGGTTGTTGACTTCGGTGCAGGGGATCGGTGCCAAGGTCGGCATGGCAATCCTGGGCACATTGGGAGCTGACGGTGTCGGTCGGGCGATTTCGCTGGGCGATGCCAGCGCGATCAAGGCGGCGCCGGGCGTTGGGCCCAAGACGGCAAACCGGGTGATCATGGAACTGCGGGACAAGGCGCCGTCGGTCCTGGCCCTTGGTGCAGCGGGGGCAACGCCGGCCATGGGTCCGGCGGATGCCGGCCCCCCTCCGGCGGCAAGTCCACCGGAGGCGCTGCCCCAGGATGCGGCGGCGATGGCCTCTTCACCAGTCCCGGCGACCGCGCCCATGGCCGGTGCCCGGGCCGATGCGCTGTCGGCACTGGTCAACCTAGGATACGGTCATGGCGATGCCGCCACCGCGCTGGCCCAAGCCGAGGAGGCGGGCGAGACCGACACCGCCGGGCTGATCCGCGGTGCACTGCGTCTGCTGGCGCCGAAGGGATAGGCCGATGAGCGATACCCCGGACCCCGACTTGCGCGGGGACGCCCGCCCCGAGGACGCCGACCGCGCCCTGCGTCCGCAATCCCTGGCCGAATTCACCGGGCAGGCCGAGGCGCGCGCGAACCTTGCCGTTTTCATCGAAAGTGCTCGTCGACGGGGCGAGGCGATGGACCATGCGCTGTTCTACGGCCCGCCTGGGCTTGGCAAGACCACGCTGGCGCAGATCATGGCCCGCGAGCTTGGTGTCAGTTTCCGCATGACTTCGGGCCCGGTGCTGGCCAAGGCCGGGGACCTGGCCGCTATCCTCACCAATCTCGAGGCGCGGGATGTTCTGTTTATCGACGAGATCCACCGGCTGAACCCGGTCGTCGAGGAAGTTCTGTACCCCGCGATGGAAGACTTCGCGCTGGATCTTGTGATTGGTGAGGGACCGGCTGCGCGCACTGTCCGCATCGATCTGCCGCCCTTCACACTGGTCGGTGCGACCACCCGGCTGGGCCTGCTGACGACGCCTTTGCGCGACCGTTTCGGCATTCCGACCCGGCTTGAGTTCTATACTGTCGACGAGTTGGTCAGCATCGTCACCCGCGGTGCGCGGCTGATGCAGGCCGAAGCCACACCTGATGGCGCGCGAGAGATCGCTCGTCGGGCGCGGGGCACTCCCCGCATAGCCGGTCGGCTGTTGCGCAGGGTCGTGGACTTTGCCGTGGTCGAAGGCGACGGGCGTGTGACGCAGGCCATTGCCGACCGGGCGCTGACGCGGCTGGGTGTGGATGAACTGGGATTGGACGGTGCGGACCGCCGTTACCTGAAGCTTTTGGCCGAGCACTACGGGGGGGGGCCGGTGGGGGTCGAGACCATTGCCGCAGCACTTTCCGAAGCACGTGATGCGATCGAGGAGGTAATCGAGCCTTTCCTGCTTCAAAATGGCCTGATCCAGCGCACCCCGCGTGGGCGACAGTTGGGCGCGGCGGCATGGCGGCATCTGGGTCTGGACGCGCCCGCCCCCCGCGAGCAGCCCTCGCTATTCAGCGGCAAGTAGCCACGGGTTTACGGGACCCGGCGCGCGCCCTATGAACCGGCGCGACCGCGAAGGAGGCCCGCATGACGCCCGAAACCGTCGAAGCCCTGTTCACCCGTAGCGATGGCACATTCCGCTTCGCCCGCTGGGGCCGGCCGCTGGCGCCGGTGGTATTCGGTACGGATGACGCGTCGCTGGATCTGATCAAGGATGCGCTGCGCGCGACCGCCGCGTTGGGCAAACTGGAGATCGTGGACACCGATCCCGAGTTCGGGGCCAATTTGCTGATCTTTTTCGTCAGCGAGTGGGGCGAACTGGCAGGGGTACCGAACCTCGATCGGCTGATCCCCGACCTCGGTCCGCTTCTGGATCGGTTGGATCAAGCGGAGGCGAACCAGTACCGCAGTTTCCGCTTTGATGCGGACGGCGCGATCAGCTTGTGCACGATCCTGCTGCGTATGGATGCCGACCTTTCGGCGTTGTCTGCACAGACGCTGGCGACAGGCCAGATGGTGCAAAGCATACTGCTGTGGTCCGACACGGCCTTCCGCAGTGAAAGCCCCTTGGCTACGCTCACTGATGACGGGCACACGGTGGCACGGCCGGACATCGCCGCGTTGATCCGTGCCGCCTATGATCCGGTGCTACCGGCGGCCAGCGAAAACTCGGTTCACGCGCATCGCCTGGCGGCGCGGGCGAGGCTTCTGTTGGGGGACGCCAGCGCTCGCTAGGCGGCTTTCCGCCTGCTGCACTGCACAGAGAATCTGCGCCAGTCCTGGGGCCGAAACGACCCAGCGACCAGGGTGGAATTTCCGTGCGTGATGGCTGGTTCGCCTGCAATAATCCGAATGTCACAATGCTATCAGTTGGAACGCTGCTGACGTGCCGTCACGTCAGTGAATTCCCTAGCGTTGTACGCGCGAAAAGGTTGTGCCAGCATGCCGCCACCAACCAATTCAGGGAGACAACAACATGCTGTTCAGGCAATTCGGCGCCTTGGCGGCCGCCGGCGCTATTACCGCCGCGCTGGCTGTTCCGGCTGCAGCACAAACCTATTTCCGCGGCTCGGATGGCGACCCCGAGACGCTGGACCAGCACAAGACCTCGACCGTGGTCGAGGCGAATCTGCTGCGCGACCTCTACGAAGGCCTCGTGGTCTACGACTCGAAAGCCCAGATCATTCCCGGCGTCGCCGAAAGCTGGGAGGTCAGCGAGGATGGCCTGGTCTACACCTTCACCCTGCGCCAGGACGCCAAGTGGTCGAACGGGGACCCGGTTACCGCAGGTGACTTCGTCTATTCACTAAAGCGCATTCAGAACCCGGAAACTGCGGCGAAATACGCCAGCATCCTTTACCCGATCAAGAATGCCGAGGCGATCAACTCCGGCGAGGCCGAGGTCGATACGCTGGGCGTCAAGGCGGTCGACGATTACACGCTGGAAATCACTCTTGAACAGCCGACCCCGTATTTCGTCGAACTGCTTCAGCACCAAACTGCGCTACCGGTCCATCCGGCCAGCGTCGAGGAGCATGGCACCGATTTCGTGCAGCCCGAGAACATGGTCTCGAACGGGGCCTACACGCTGGAAAGCTTCGTACCGAACGACAAGATCGTGCTGGTCAAGAACGATGCCTTCCGCGAGGCAGACCAGGTACAGATCGCTCGCGTCGAGGTGCTGCCCTTCGAGGATCGCGCGACCTGCGTGCGCCGCTTCGAGGCGAACGAGGTGCATTCCTGTTCGGATCTGCCGGGCGAGCAAATCGAACGCCTGAAGGAAACCCTTGGCGACAAAGTGCACATCGCGCCTTACCTGGGTGTCTACTACTACGGTATCAACACCAAGAAAGAGCATCTGTCAGACCCCAACGTGCGTCAGGCCCTGTCGATGGTCATCGACCGCGAGTTCCTGGCCGACGAGATTTTCTCGGGGACCATGGTGCCGGCCTACAGCTGGGTGCCGCCGGGCATCGGCAACTATACCGAGGATGCGCCGCAATTCGAGTATGCCGACATGTCCATGCTTGACCGTGAGGACGAGGCGCTGCGCCTGATGGAAGAGGCCGGGTATGGCCCCGACAACCCGTTGAAGATCGAAATCAGCTACAACACGTCGGAAAACCACAAGAACGCGGCGACCGCCATCGCCGACATGTGGGCGACGCTGGGTGTCGAGACCACTTTCAACGTGCGCGATGCCTCGGCTCACTATGCCATGCTGCGTGATGAGAAGGTGCACGACGTGGCCCGCGCCGGCTGGATCGGGGACTATTCCGACCCGCAAAACTTCCTGTTCCTCAACGAGTCGCACAACACCGGGTTCAACTACGGCAACTACGAAAACCCCGAGTACGATGCGCTGATGGACAAGGCCGCCGCCGAGACCGACCTCGCCGCCCGCGCCGAGATCCTGGCAGAGGCCGAGGCCGTTTTCCTGCGCGACGTGCCACAGATCCCGCTGCTGTATTATTCCTCGCGCAGCCTGGTATCCGACAAGCTGCAGGGCTGGGAAGACAACATCCAGAACGCGCACGCGACGCGCTGGATGTCGATCGTGGAATGATCTGAACAGAAACCTGGCGGCGTCCCGGCACGGTCCGGGGCGCCGCCCTTCGCCGGGCCGCGCGCCCGGCCATTTCGAGAGAGCCCCGGCCCATGTTGTCCTATGCCCTCAAGCGCCTTCTGGGCGCAGTTCCGACATTATTTTTCATCATCACCGCCGCCTTCTTCCTGATGCGCGTGGCCCCCGGCGGCCCCTTCGACCAGGAGCGCACGCTGGAACCGTCGGTGATGGCGAACCTGAACGCCACTTTCGGTTTGGACGAGCCTCTGCACGTCCAGTACTGGATGTACCTGAAGAACCTCGCCCAAGGCGATATGGGCCCAAGCTTCGTCTACCGTGATTTCAAGGTGCATGAACTGCTGGGCTCTGGCCTTCCGGTCTCGATCCAGCTGGGCCTCTCGGCACTGGTGCTGGCTTTCGTCGTCGGCGCGATGCTGGGTTGCATCGCCGCGCTGCGGCAGAATTCCTGGGTGGATTACCTGGTGATCTCGGTTGCGACTTTTGGAATTACCGTGCCGAACTTCGTCGTCGCCCCCGTACTGGCACTGATCTTCGCGATATGGCTGAACCTGTTGCCCGCCGGCGGATGGGAGAACTGGAGTCTGCAGCACATGCTGCTGCCGGTCGTTACCCTGGCTTTGCCGCAAGTCGCAGTGATTGCCCGCCTGATCCGCGGCGCGATGATCGAGGCACTGCGCTCGGACCATGTCCGCACCGCCCGGGCCTACGGCTTGCCGACCCGGCGCATCGTCGTTTACCACGCCCTTCGCGCGGCAAGTCTGCCGGCCGTGACCTACCTCGGCCCCGCCGCCGCGGCGCTGCTGACTGGCTCGATCGTGGTCGAGCAGATATTCGGCATCCCCGGTATCGGCCGCTACTTCGTGCAGGGCGCGCTGAACCGCGACTACACGCTGGTCATGGGCACGGTCATCATCGTCGCTGTCTTCGTTGTCCTGTTCAATCTGCTTGTCGATCTGGCCTACGCCGCGCTGGATCCGAGGGTTCGCTATGACTGATCAAACCGCCCTGTCGCTGGATCAGGAGGCGCCCGCGCGTCCGTCCCGCTCGCTTTGGGCCACGGCATTCATGCGCTTGAAGCGCAACGCGCTGGCAATGATCTCACTTGCGGTCCTGGTGCTTTACGTCATCGCCGGGATTATCGGTCCCGAGGTTACAAACCACCATTACGCCGAGGTCTACCCCGAGTTCGTGAAGGTCCCCGCCTCGCTCGAGGGGTATCCCAGGGCCGACGAAATCCCCGACTTGGCCGAAAGCGCGCTGGCCCGTGCACGGCTGGACCTAGGGCAGATCACGGTGGATGGCGACACGATCCGCGTCGAGGCATCGTCCAGCCGCGAAATCGATCCGCGCGTGACCCGCTATCTGGACAGATCCGACCTGTTCTCGAACTCGCGCATCGCGGAAACCAGCGCCGACGGCACGTCAGTCGTCATGGAATCCGACGTCGAGCGGCTGCACTTCTATTTCGGCACCGATGCCAACGGGCGCGACCTGCTGGCGCGCACACTGATCTCGGTACGCGTCTCGTTGATGATCGGCGCACTTGCCACTGGCGTCGCCCTGATCATCGGCGTGCTATACGGCGCGACCGCGGGCTTCATCGGCGGAAGGGTGGACAATCTGATGATGCGCATCGTCGACGTACTCTACTCGCTGCCGTTCATCTTCTTCGTGATCCTGCTGGTGGTGTTTTTCGGCCGCAACGTCGTATTGATGTTCATCGCTGTGGGCGCGGTCGAATGGCTCGACATGGCCCGTATCGTGCGCGGCCAGACGCTGAGCCTGAAGAACCGCGAGTTCGTGCAGGCCGCCGAGGCGCTCGGCGTGCGCTCATCCGGTATCCTCAAGCGCCACATCATCCCCAACACGCTGGGCCCGGTCATCATCTACATGACCCTGCTGATCCCCAAGGTGATCCTGCTGGAGTCGTTCCTGTCCTTCTTGGGTCTGGGCGTGCAGGAGCCGCTGACCTCGCTGGGCGTACTGATCTCGGAAGGGGCCAAGAACATGCGCGGTGACGCCTACATGCTGTTCTTCCCCGCTGCCACGCTGACCCTGCTGCTGTTCGCGTTGAACTTCCTGGGCGATGGCCTGCGCGACGCGCTCGATCCGAAGGACCGCTGAGATGGATCCGATCTTCAAGCTCACCGACATGCATGTGCGCTTCGACACGCCCGATGGCGAGGTCCACGCGGTGCGTGGCACGTCCATGCACGTGAACCCCGGCGAAACCGTCGCCGTCGTGGGCGAAAGCGGCTCGGGTAAAAGCCAGATCATGATGGCGGCTATGGGCCTGCTGTCGTCCAACGGCAAGGCGCAAGGCTCGGCGAAGTTTCGGGGCCAGGAGCTTCTGGGTCTCAGTCCCCGCAAGCTGAACCAGCTACGCGGCAAGAAGATCACCATGATCTTCCAGGAGCCGATGACCTCGCTGGATCCGCTCTACCGGATTGGCGACCAGTTGATCGAGCCGATGATGGAGCATGAGGGCCTCAGCGCCCGCAAGGCCCGCGAGCGGGCGCTGGAGCTGCTGAAACTGGTCAAGATCCCCGAGCCCGAACGCAAGTTGCGTGCCTATCCGCACGAGCTTTCGGGCGGCCAGCGGCAGCGGGTCATGATCGCGATGGCGCTGTCGGGGGATCCGGACCTGCTGATAGCGGACGAGCCGACCACGGCGCTGGACGTGACCATCCAGGCCGAGATCCTGGCCCTGCTGGCGCAGCTTCAGAAGAAGCTGGGCATGGCGATCCTGTTCATCACCCACGACCTGACAATCGTCGAGGCATTCGCCGACCGCGTCTACGTGATGCGCAAGGGCGAGGTGATGGAGGAAGGTCCAGTCACCCGCATTTTCGGCGATCCGCAGCACGATTACACCAAGATGCTGCTGGCCGCCGAACCTACCGGCCACAAGGACCCTGTGCCGTCGGCGCCGATCCTGCTGGAGGCGGACGACATCCGCGTGACCTTCACCCGCCCGCAGGGCTTTTTCGGCCACGACGAATTGCGCGCCGTGGACGGGTTGAGCATTCAGCTACGTGAGGGACAGACCATCGGCATCGTCGGCGAGTCCGGATCCGGCAAATCCACTTTCGGGCGTGCTCTGCTGCAGATGCTGCCGTCAGAAGGCACGGTCGTGTTCCAGGGCAGCCGCATCTCGGGCCTCGACAAGCACGCGATGCGCAAGCACCGCAAGGCGCTGCAGATGGTGTTTCAGGATCCCTACGGTTCCTTGTCTCCGCGCATGACCGTAGGCGAGATCATCACCGAGGGCCTTCTGGTGCATCAACCGGAACTGTCCGCGAAAGACCGCGAGGCCCGCGCAGCCGAAGCGCTAAATGCCGTGGGGCTCGAGGCGAACATGCGCAACCGCTTTCCGCACGAGTTCTCAGGCGGTCAGCGCCAGCGCATTGCCATCGCCCGCGCGGTCATCCTGCGCCCGAAGGTGGTCGTGCTGGACGAGCCGACGTCTGCGCTCGACCGGTCGGTGCAGGCGCAGGTGATCGAACTTCTGCGGGATATCCAGAAGGAATTCGGCCTCAGCTACATCTTCATCAGCCACGACCTTGCTGTGGTCCGCGCGCTGTCGGACACCGTGATCGTGATGAAGGAAGGCAAGGTGGTCGAACAGGGCCCTGTGGACCAGATTTTCGACGCGCCGGCCAGCGACTACACTCGCGAACTTATCGAGGCGGCGTTTCGCCTCAATACGGTGCTGGAGCGCGCCGCCGCCCGCGCCTGAAGCGCGACCCGGCCCACTTTGGTCCAGAAATATCCCCGCCGGAGGCATCCGCCGCCCGATTGGGCGGCGGATTTGTTTCAAAGACCGCGCTCGGCGATCTGGCGCGCGATCTGGGTGATCACGTCTCCCTTGGCGGCGGCAATGGACCCCAGGTCGCCCGGGGCATAGACCGCTTCAGCCGAGAAACGCTGCGCCTTGTCGCGCCCGTCGATGCCGCGTGGCGCGACATAGAACTGGCCGCTCGCGCGGAAGACGCCATCGGCATCAGCGACCATCCGATCGAACCTCACTTCCAACTCGACATCCGGCAGTTCTGCCAGCGGCCAGGGGCTTTCGGCCACTTTGGCGCCGGTAAGTGCGGACAGGCTTTCCACGATCCCGCGCGACACCGCCCGTACCGGGTCGTCGGCCCAAAGGATCTCGGTGTCCGAACGCAGGCTGCGATCGGCAGCGGCAACCGAGATCGTTTCCAACTCGGCGTACAGCGGTAAAGTGACTTCGCGCAGTTCGATTGAACTGGCAGAGATCCGGACCTGTTCCTGCGGCGCGGGGATCGGTACTTCGTAGCGCAGGGGCCCTTCGGTCGACCCGCAGGCGGCCAGGGCCATGGACAGCAATGCGGCAACGGCGGCGGTTCTGTGCGTCATGTCATCTTCCCAGCAAAAGCGAGTTCGGGTTGCGTTCGATCGATCGCGACAGCGAGTTGACCGAGCGTGCGGCATTCTCGACCGCGCCCAGCATGGCGCGTATCTCGGAATAGAGGCGCGATTCCGAATCCAGCGATGCCAGCGTCACCCGCGCCTGGTCCGAAAGAACCTGCAGGCGTTGGGCCAGTGTTGGCAGGCTTTCCGCCGCTGCGGCTATGGATTCGGCAGCGTTGCGTGTGGCGGCAAGTGTTGCGTTGGTGTTCTCGACCACGCCCCCCGTCCGCAGATCGCCAAGCACCGCTTCGATCTGTGCAAGGGCGCCATTCAGGGCGCCCGGCAGCGCCTGGGCATCGCCGGTGCCGACAACCTCACGCAGGTCGGCCAACAGCCCTTCGGCTTCGGCGGCCAAACTGTCCAGCGGAACCTGTTCGGCCCGCGCTGCAATGTTATCGAGCCGTCGGGAAAGGCCCGGCAGCGCTTCGGTGGCCTCGGCAACAGAGGCCGCGGCGCGGCGCGCATCCGTCAACGTCAGGCTCAGGTCCGCGGACAACTGCTCGCCGTCGATGGACTCCAGCAGCGCGCTTGTGCGCTCTAGCGCATCGCTGACCGCGCCCAATGCCGCGGACGCACTTTCAGGCAGGGCCTGCGCTGCTTCGGACGCGGTGATGCCGTTCAGGTTTTCCAGAACGGCGGTCACGTTCGCTGCGATCCGGTCGAGCGGCAATGCCTGAACGTCGGCGGCAACGCCGTCGATACGCCCCATTAGGCCCGGAACCTGATCGGTCGCGGTGGCAAGGTCGTCTGCGACCTGCCGCGCGCTGGCCAGCGTAGCGGACAGGTCCTCCAGTGCGCCGCCTTCGGTCAGCGTGGTCACCGCGCGGCGGGCGTCGGAAATGGTGGCGCCAAGCTCGGCGAATGCGGTTTCCAGCTGCGATGGAACGCCCTGGATTGCGGGATCGGACAGTATCGTGCGGGCATCGGCCAGCAGGCCGCTGGCATTGCCGACCACGTCTGACAGCGGCAGATCCTTCACCTGGCTGGCCAGCGCGCGCAGATCCGTGACCAGCGGCGGCAGATCCTCTGTTGCGGCAAGCGCAATGCCGTCGGCGGCCCTTGCGGCGGCGTCCAGCGCCTCGGCCAGACGCGCGGCGGCGTCGCGTTCGGCCAAGTCCGCTATCAGGGATTCGACTTGCGCGGCGGCTGTTTCCAGGCTCGTCAGCAGGTTGCCGACCTGACCAGGTAACGCCTGCACTTCATCCGACGCCACAACCTCCCGCGCCGAGGCCAGAATGTCGGCGGTTTCCTTAGGGATGCGCTGGATGTTCTCGTCAGCAAGGATGCGATTGGCATTGCCCAGAACGCCAATGGTCTGATCCAGCAACTCTTCGAAGGGCAGGGCGGCGACGCGGTCGATCAACCCCTCGACCGACTGTCCGGTGCCGGACCCTTCGTAAGGCAAAGCCGGGAATTCAGGGAACGGCGTATCCGACCCGCCAAATGCGGCGTCCGGCGCGTCTTCGACCGGCTCGATCACGACCTTCAGTCCGCCTGTCAGGATGCTGGCCTGCTCCAACCTCGCGCGCAATCCGCGCGCCACCGCGCCAGACAGGAATTCGTGGGTTTCCGTCTCGGCCTCGGGGCCGCCGAACCCTAGTTTCGCCGGATCAAGCTCGACAGTGGCCAGCATTCGCACGCGCCGATCGCCGAAGCGCGTTGCATCTACAAGCCCGCTGACGGCGGCGACCTGTCCGACGACTACGCCACCAAGCTCGACGTTGGCATTGGCCTGCAGGCCACCGGTCTCGCCTTCGAAGATCATCGACAGACGGACCTGATCTGTGCCTGTCCCCGCGAACAGACTTGAACGCGCATCCTGTTCCGAGCCGAACAACTCGAACACGGTGCCGGCCTCGATCGGGGCCGCCTCGTTGATCACTGTGTCGAAGCTGACCCCGCCGGCGACCAGTGATGCAAGGCTGGACACGTCGAGCTGCGCCCCGCCCGGCCCGAATGTCAGGCGGAACCCCGAGCTGTTCCAGAACCGGGTGGCGCTGGTGACATGCCGCGCGTAGGGCGCGCGGATGAAGGCTTCGGCGATCACGGATTGCCCGTCGTCGGACAGTTCGGGGCGCCCCACGCGCCCGACCTCGATCCCGCGGTAGAGAACCGGGGTATCCTCGGACAACCCCTCGCCCCCGCGTGAGCGCAGGACGATGGTCATCCCTTCCTGATCGGATCGTGCGGTGGGTGTCTGCTCCAACCCGATGAAACGGGTTTGCGCCTGTCCCGGGGTGCTGTCCCAGACGCCCTCGATGTACACGCCCGAGATCACGGTCTCGAGGCCGCTGACCCCGCGCGATGTGACCTGCGGACGGACCACCCAGAACTGGCTTTCCGCATCGACATAGGGCGCGACCTCGGGTTCCAGCCGGACCGAGACGATGACGTTCTCCAGTCCCGCTGCGAACTGCACTTTCTCGACCACGCCGACCGAGACGTCGCGATAGCGAAGCACGGTTTCCTTGGCGATGACACCCGAGGCGTTCTCGAACTCGATCTCGATCACCGGGCCGCGACTGGCATAGTTATGCCACGCCACGAATAGCGAGATCACCACCGCTGCAAGCGGGACCAGCCAGACTGGCGACAGCCGATCAAGCAGTCCGGGTTTGGCGCCCGTCATCTGCGGCTCGGGGATCTGGTCGGTCATGCAGGGTCCTGTTCGTTCTGATCGAAGATCAAGCGGGAGTCGAAGCTTTGGGCCGACAGCATCGTGAAAACAACAGACAGTGCGAAGGTGACGGCAGCAGGGCCGGGATGGATGCTGACCAGCGAACCCAATTGTACCAACGCCGACAGGATCGCCACCACGAACACGTCGATCATCGACCAGCGCCCGATGAACTCGACCAGTTCGTAAAGGCGGTGACGGCGGTGGTCGGAATGCCGGCGCTGTCCCCGGATGCTGAGCGCAAGGAAGGCGATGGCAAAGAACTTGCCGACAGGGATCGCGACACTGGCTATCAGGATGATCGCGGCCACGCCCCAGGATCCGGATTCGGCCAGTTCGACCGCGCCGCCGACAATGGTGCTTTGCTGCGTGCTGAGAAGCGTGCTGGTTACCAGCATCGGGTAGAGGTTGGCGGGGACATAGGCGATCAGCCCGGCAAGCCACCATGCCCAAACACGCTGCATGGCGTGTCGGTTTCGCGACTCAAGGTGGTGCCCGCACCGGCCGCAGCGTGTCCGGCCCAGAGGCCAGACCCGCGTGCACCGGGTACAGGCAACCAGGCCCGCGTCGCGGGCGCTGACTATCGGGCCGATTGTTCCAGCGCCTGCCATATCGACCACCTGCACATGTACCCGTCCTTCAGCACGGCGACGATCACCAGTGCCACGAACATCCAGAATGCCGGCCCCAGAACGACCGTCGCAAGGCCCGCCACCTTGACCAGTGCAACGGCGACACCGATCAGAAATATCTCGGCCATCGACCAGGGGCGCAATGCCTCGGTCAGGCGGAATGCCGAAGCCGCACGCGGCGCGGCGCTGCGGCCTGCCACCAGTGGCGCCAGCACGTAGATCAGCAGAAACATCCTGAGAAGCGGGACGAAGACGATCATCGCCGCCACTGCGATCGACAATCCCGCCATGGGGCCGCCCGCGAATGCAAGTGCTGCGTCGAAAACCGAACTCTGGTTGGTGACGCCTGCGGCCGCGATGCCAAGGAAGGGGAAGAAGGTTGCGCCAAACATCAGGATAGCAACGGTCACCGCCAACGCCAGAACGCGGATGAACGCGCCGCGGCGAGGCGCAATCAGAACCGTCCCGCACCGCTGGCAGCGCGCGTTGCCACCCTGCGGCGGCTCGGCCGTGCGGTGTAGCGCATCGCACTGCGGGCAGGCGATCAGGTCTTCGATCGGGGTATCGGTGATGCTGGTCATCCTCAGGCGGTCCGTTGCGTCAGGCCGCGCCGGCTTCGCGCCGCTGCTGCGTGATCGTCTGCTGAGCATAGTTGTCACTGCAACAAGAGCAAGCCGCGCTTGACCGCGATGCCGTAGAGACCCAAGGAAGACAGGTTATCTGAGGGAGCCCGCGCATGCACGTTTCGGAATTTCGCGTCTACTACGAAGACACCGACATGGCCGGGATTGTCTACTATGCGAACTACCTGAAATTTCTCGAGCGCGCCCGTTCAGACGTGGTCCGCGATGCGGGAATCGATCAGCTTGCCATGCGCGAGGCGGGACTGGCCTTTGCCGTGGCGCGGGTGGACATCAGTTTCCGCTCTCCGGCGCGCTTCGGCGAGGTGATGCGCGTTCAGACGCATCTTGGCCGTATCGGGGGGGCGACTGTCTCTATGAAACAGGAGATCCTGGTCGGCGACAGGTCCGTCGTGTCGGCGGATACGCGGGTGATCTGCATGACGGTGGATGGCAAGGCGGCCCGTTTCCCGGCGGACGTTCGCGCAGCCCTTGCCGGAGTCGGCGCGAAATAACTGCCCCGCTGGACTTCACGGCGAATTTTAGACACAAACGCTGCTTATTCCGATATGGTGCAGCCAAGTCGGCGATGACCGGCACGGGCAAACCCTAGACAATGAGCAGCAGCGATGGAAACGGAAATTCTGGCATCGGCCAGCGAGATTGATTTCTCGCTGCTTGGCCTGTTCATGCGAGCGACGCTCACGGTAAAGATCGTGATGTTCCTGCTGATCCTGGCCTCGATCTGGTCCTGGGCCATTATCGTTCAGAAGCACATCAATTTCCGGCAGGCCCGCGCGCAGGCCCTTCAGTTCGAAGACGCGTTCTGGTCGGGACAGCCGCTTGACGAGGTCTACGAGGAACTCGAGGAAGAGCCTGAGGGCGGACCCGAGAAGATATTCGTCGCCGGCATGCGCGAATGGCGCAAGTCGCACACGCTTCAGGGCGGACTGATTGCCGGTGCGCAGGCACGTATCGACCGTGCCATGAACATTGCCATCGCGCGCGAACAGGACGTAATCAACAGCGGCCTCGGCGTGCTTGCGACCGTCGGATCGATCTCGCCTTTCGTGGGCCTGTTCGGCACCGTCTGGGGTATCAAATACGCCTTCGAAGAAATCGCCATCCAGCAGTCGACCAACCTGGCGGTTGTGGCCCCCGGTATCGCCGAGGCGTTGCTGGCGACGGCACTTGGCCTGCTGGCAGCCATTCCGGCGGTGATCTTCTACAACAAGCTGTCTTCGGACGCGGACGCTATTTCGGCGCGATATGAATCCTTCGCCGACGAGTTCTCTGTGATCCTGTCGCGCCAGCTGGAATCGCAGGAGGCCTGACCATGGGCGCCGGAGTGATGCAGCGCCGGGGTGGACGGGGCGGGGGCCGGGGACGCCCCCGGTCGCGACCCATCGCCGAGATCAACGTCACGCCCTTCGTGGACGTGATG
>JBFHFG010000004.1:0-20292 GCA_041583815.1 Halovulum sp. | reverse complement strand
GGGCCAGATCCTGTACTTCGCGGCGCTGGTGCTGGCCGCCGTAGCCACGTTGAACAGCTATCGCGGGGTGCCGCTGCTGGTGGTTCTGCTGGTCGGGCTGACGGCGCTGCTGGGCTGGATCACCACATCTACCCGGTTCGGCCGGTCGCTGTTCGCGGCGGGTGGAAATGCCGAGAGCGCGCGCCGCGTCGGCATGGATGTCCAGCGTATTCGTGTCGCGGCATTCGGGATCGTCGGCCTGATGGCTGCCATCGGGGGGATCGTCGGCGCATCGCGCTACGCCTCGGTGTCGTTCAACGCCTTTGCCGGCGGCCCGCTGCTGCTGGAGGCGATTGGCGCAGCGGTGATCGGCGGCACTTCACTGTTCGGTGGTCGTGGCTCGGTCTGGAACGCGATCCTCGGTGCACTGGTGATCGGAAGCCTTGGCAATGGGTTGGACCTGTCGGGTGCCTCGGCCGCGGACAAGCTGATGTTCTCGGGCGCGATCCTGCTGATCGCGGTCGCCATCGACGCGGTATCGCGCAGCGGTGCGCCAGCAAGGCGCTGATCGAGGAGAGAGGGAAACAGTCATGGCACAGGTTGATACGGCGCTGTCGGACCAGGGACGCAAGATGCTCGACTCGGTTCTGGACGCCTTGATCCCGGCATCGACGGACGGGCGCATTCCCGGGGCCGGGGCTTCGGGCGTCGGATCCGCGGTGGTTTCGGGATTGAGCGAGCACAGCAGCGCAGACCTTGACCGTGCCGTCGCTTATGTCATCGCCGCGGCCGATGCGGACCCCGGAGCCCGCGCCGAAGCGTTGGAGCACAGCGACCCTCTGGCTTTCGAAGCGCTGCTGCGCACGGTCTACATGGCCTATTACAGCCGACCCGAGATCCGGGCGTTGTTCGGCCTGTCGCCGCTTCCCACCCAGCCCGAGGGCTACAAGGTCTCTCCCCAGCCGGCCGAGATGCTGGCTGAACTGGCCGCGCCGGTTCGTCGGCGCGGCCCCTTTTACAGGGAGTGCTGACAACGCCATGTCCGAAGATGTCGTGGATGTGCTTATCGTCGGCGCGGGCGCCTCGGGGGCGGCACTCGCGTGGTCGTTGCTGGAAACGCGGATGCGTATCCTGTGCCTCGAGCAGGGTCCGCGGATGCATGATCGTGACTTCCCCAGCCGTCAGCCCGATTACGAACTGGCCCGCTATGGCGCGTTCAGTTGCGATCCGAACGTGCGGCAACTACCGCAGGACTACCCGATCAACGCTGAGGACTCACCGATCACGCCGGTGAACTTCAACGCGGTCGGCGGTTCGACGATCAACTACCTGGCGCACTGGCCGCGGATGCATCCGTCGGATTTCCGGGTCCGCAGCCTGGACGGCGTGGCGGATGACTGGCCGGTGGACTATGCCATGCTGGCACCGTTCTACGAAATGAACGACCGCAACATGGGCATTTCGGGGCTGGCCGGGAATCCCGCCTATCCGGATTACAGTCCGCCGCTGCCGCCGATCCCGATCGGCAAGCTGGGGCAGACGCTTGCAAACGGCTTTAACGCGTTGGGCTGGCATTGGTGGCCGTCGGACGTGGCCATCCTCAGCCGGGACCACGACGGTCGCGCGGCCTGCGTGAACGCGGGCACCTGCGATCTGGGCTGCGCCCGGGGCGCGAAGGCCAGCGTGGACCTGACCTACTGGCAGATGCTGGAACGCGCCGGCGTAGAGGTGCGCCCCGGTTGCCGTGTCCGCGAGGTCGAGGTGGACCCGAAGACAGGATTTGCCACCGGCGTTCTGTATCACGGACCGGACGGGCAGGTGCACCGCCAGCGGGCCGAGATGGTCGTTCTGGCCTGCAACGGCGTGGGCACGCCAAGGCTGCTTCTGAATTCGCGTTCGACATTGTTTCCGGACGGGCTGGCCAACCGCAGCGGGCAGGTTGGGCGGAACCTGATGTTCCATCCGTTGACCGGTGTCACCGGGATCTTCGACGAGCCGATGGAGGGTTTCAAGGGGCCGATGGCCTGCGCGATCCTGAGCCAGCAGTTCTACGAGACCGACCCGGATCGCGGGTTCGTGCGTGGCTATGGCCTGCACAGCGGGCGTCACACGACGCCTATGACCTATGCACTGGGTGGCTATGGTATCGATGACCCGATCCCGTGGGGGCAGGCGCACCGGGAACGGATGGACGAGATGTACCCGTTCTCGGCCGGACTGACGGTCGTGACCGAAGACCTGCCGCGCCCGGAAAACCGGGTAACGCTGGACGAGACCTTGACCGACAGCGACGGCATCCCGGCTCCGTGCATCACCTATGCGCTGGATGACAACACCCGCGCGATGATCGCTCATGCCGAGGACCGCGCCGAAGAAGTGCTGCTGGCGGCAGGGGCGCGCCGCGTGGTGGGCAAGGGCCGACCGGTCTGGCGGCGCGCGGGTTGGCACCAGATGGGTACGGCGCGGATGGGGCGCGACCCTGAACGCTCGGTCGTCAACGAATGGGGGCGTTCGCATGACGTGAAGAACCTGTTCATCGTGGATGGCTCGATCTTCGTCACCGCCGGAGCAGTGAACCCGACCTCAACGATCCAGGCACTGGCGCTGTACATCGGCGACCGGATCAAGGCCAACCTGGCCAATCTATTCGACTGAATGGGGTGATCATGACCTACGACAAGAAGATGTATATCGGCGGGCGCCTGGTCGACGGAGAGGGCAGCGTCGAGGTTGTGAACCCCGCGACCGAGCAGGTTGTCGGTACAGTTGCCGCCGCCGGCATGGGCGACGTGCAGACCGCGCTGGAGGCCGCACGCGACGCGTTGCCTACCTGGTCGCGCACGCCGATAGCCGAGCGGCAGGCGTGGATGCACAAGCTGCGCGAGGCGGTTCTGTCGAACGAGGATATTCTTCGGGATTGCATCCACCAGGAGATGGCCAAGCCCTGGGGCGGGACGCAGGAAGACTTCGATCTGCTGGAGCGCGCCCTGGCGTTCTATGCTGAAGAGATCGCCCGCGTCCGCGACGAGATCCTGCTGGATCGCGCGGGGACCCACCAACACCGGCTGGTCCATGAGCCTATCGGCGTCGCGGTGGCCTATCTGGCATGGAACTTCCCGCTGCTGAACCTTGCCTACAAGATCGCCCCGGCGATGGCGGCGGGCTGCCCGATCATCATCCGCCCCTCTGCCGCGACTCCGATATCGGCGTACGCGGTAGGCGAACTATGTGCGGAAATCGGCCTGCCGGCAGGGGTGGTGAACATCCTGACCACCGATGGCTATGCGCCCTCGGACGCGCTGGCCGCCTCCACGATACCTAATTTAGTGACGTTGATCGGCTCCACCGCGACGGGGCGGCACCTGATGCAGACCGGCGCGACCTCAATCAAGCGCTACTCGATGGAACTAGGGGGTAATGCCCCGGTGCTGGTGTTCAAGGACGCCGACCTGGAGCTCGCGGCGGATATCGTCACTATGATCAAGTTCAACAACGCCGGGCAGATCTGCGTGGCGCCGAACCGGGTCTTCGTCGAGGCCGAGGTGGCCGAGGCCTTCGCCGACAAGGTCGTCGCACGGGCCAAGGCGGCGACGGTCGGTTTCGACCGGTACGCGGACGTCCTGACCGGTCCGCTGATCGACGGGAGGGCCTGGCGGCGGGTGAAGGGGCTGGTGGACGATGCTGTCGCCAAGGGCGCCGATCTGCTGGCGGGTGGCGACCGGCCCGAAGGTTTGGAGACGGGACATTTCCTTGCGCCGACGGTGCTGAACAATGTCACGCCGGATATGGACGTCTACCGGCACGAAATTTTCGGACCAGTGGTCGGCTTGATCCCGTTTACTGACCGCGAAGTGGTTTTGGCCCGGGCCAACGATGGCGAGGATGGAGGCCTTGCCTCCTATGTGTTTACCGCCGATCTTGCGCTGGCTGAACGCGTGGCCGCCGGGCTGCGCTATGGCGAGGTGCAGGTGAACGGCGTGAAATACGATATCGACCTGCCGCATGGCGGCATTGGCCAGTCCGGCATCGGGCACGACTGCTCGCGGCTGGCACTCGACGATTACCTGGTGGTCAAGCGAATCAGCCGCGCCACCTGAGGAGGAATGATGAAGATTACCCGCGTCACCAGCCATGTCCTGCAATGCGACATGCCCGAGGAGCTGGGATACTCGCAACAGTACTACGCCAAGCGCACCGCCCACTTGGTCGAGGTCGAGACCGACGAAGGCATTACCGGCTGGGGCGAATGCTTTGGCCCCGGCAATGTGGCATTGGCCAACAAGGCCATTGTCGAGCGGGTGATCCAGCCGATGGTGCTGGGCATGGACCCGCTGGACCGGGACGTGGCATGGCACAAGGTCTACAACCTGCTGCGCGATCACGGACAGAAGGGGATGCCGATCCAGGCGCTGTCAGGTGTCGATATCGCGCTATGGGACATTGCCGGGAAGGTCGCGGGCCTGCCGATCCACAAGCTGATCGGCGGCGCGCATCGCGACCGGGTGCAGGTCTATGGCTATGGCATGATGCTGAAGCGCGAAAGCGTCGAGGATCACGTCGCCCGGTTCAAGGACGAGGCTGCCGCCATCAAGGGCATGGGCTTTGCCGCGACCAAGATGAAGCTGGGCCTGGGCCCGCGCGAGGATGCGCTGCTGGCGCGCGCCGTGCGCGACGGAGTGGGCGAGGGCTTTGATTTCATGGCCGACGCCAACCATGCCTACACCACGCATGACGCATTCTACGTCGGGCGCGCGCTGGAGGAGTTGGATGCGTTTTGGTTCGAGGAACCCATCGCGCCGGAAGATCTGGACGGCTATGCCGAATTGCGCGCCGGGCTGAAGGTGAACATTTCCGGGGGCGAGGCCGAGTTCTCGCGTTGGGGTTGGCGCAAGCTGCTGGAATCGCGGGGGCTTGACATTGCCCAACCCGAAGTTTGCGCGCTGGGTGGCATCAGCGAATACCTTCGGGTGCTGGCGCTGTGCCACGCGCATTTCACGCCGGTGGTGAACCATGTCTGGGGCTCGGCCATTGCGGTGGCAACCAACCTGCAACTGCTTGCGGCGATGCCGCCGCTGCCGGGCGGGCTGTTCCCGCGTGAGCCGCTGCTGGAATTCGACACCACCGAGAACCGGTTCCGCGATAATCTGCTGGCCGAACCGCTGGATATCCAGGGGCAGGTGGCGAAATCCGGCGGGACTGTGGCGATCCCGACCCGCCCGGGTCTGGGGGTTGAGCCAGACCGCGACTTCATCAGAAGTTACGAGGTCACCTGATCGGTGGGGGCACGACAACGCGTGGCCTTTGTCCGCGCGCCGGGCTAGGAATGGGGCCGCTGCTGATCGTCTGACAGAGGGTCTATGAACGCTGTCGTTATCCTGGACTATTCCGGCGTCGCACTTTTCGCGGCGACCGGCGCGCTTGCGGCCTCCCGCAAGCAACTCGATATCATCGGGTTCGTGTTTCTTGCCGCGGTAACTGGCACCGGCGGCGGCACCGTGCGGGACCTGGTACTGGATGTGCCGGTCTTCTGGGTCGAGCGTCCGGCTTATATCCTGGTGTGCGCGGTGACAGCGATCTGCCTGTTTTTCACCGCGCACCTGGCCGAGTCGCGTTATCGCTGGCTGCTTTGGCTCGATGCAGCTGCGCTTGCGGCTTATGGCGTATTCGGGGCTTACAAGGGGCTGATGGTGACCGACTCGGCGATTGTCGCGGTTGTCATGGGCATGCTCACGGGCACGCTGGGGGGCATCCTGCGCGACGTGCTTGCCAACGAGCCGACCGTGCTGTTGCGTCGCGAGGTCTATGTCAGTGCTGCGCTTGCCGGGGCGCTTGTCTTCGTCACGGTGCACAGTGCAGGGGCCGGATTGGCCGTGGCGGCCTTCGCGGGATTTCTTGCCGCGTTTATCATCAGAAGCTGCGCGCTGGCCTTTGACTGGAAGCTGCCGATCTACAAGTCGAAGCCGGGGCGCGACCCCGAAGAATTGAACGGTTAGGACGGCCCGGACCGTGCGCCGGTCAGCACCCCGCGGCGGTTGCGGGTGGGGGACGGGGCGGTGCAGGCAGGCAGAGCAAGGGTCAGGCTGGCGCCGGACGGGACCGTGTCGATGCGCAGCGACCCGCCGTGGCGCTGGGCGACAGAATGCACGATAGCCAACCCAAGGCCGCTGCCCGAAGCAGGTTCCAACTGGGAAAACCGCCCGAACGCGACCTCGGCATCGGAAGGTTTCAGGCCGACACCATCGTCGGTCACGGTGATCGTCGCAATCTCGTCTGCGCACTTCAGGCTTACCTCGATGCGGGACAGGTTTTCGCCGCCATGCATGAGCGCGTTGTCGATCAGGTTCTTCACCGCTTCACCCAGGAAAACGCGGTCACCGCGTACCGCGCATTCATGTGCCTCGATGGAAAGCTCGAAATCGATGCCCTTTTCCAGCACTGCGGTGCCCGCGTCGGTGCAGGTTTCCTCGACCAGCTTGCACAGATCTATCGGCTCGCCCTCGGTCTCGGACCGGCCGTGGCGCAAGCGTTCCAGCGACAGAAGCTGGTTGGTTACGCGGGCCGAGGCCCGGGCGGCGGCGACGAGTTCCTTGACCCGCCGGTCGCGGTCTTCGGGGGTGGTGGCGTCGCGAACCGACTCGGCCATGGACTGGACCGCCGCGGCGGGATTGCGCAACTGATGCGCGGCCTCGGATATGAAATCCTGATGCGCGTCCAGGCTGCGCCGAACCTGCGCCAGAAGCCGGTTCAACGTTTCGACAATGCCACGGGTCTCGACCGGGACCGGGCGGCGGATCGCGCTGAGATCATCGGGCGAGCGGGCGGCGATCGCATCCTCGAGGTCAAGCAGGGGGCGCAGTCCGACCTGCACCCCGAACCAGACCACCAGCGCGAGGGTTGTGAGCAATGCGCCGATCAGGCTGGCCGCCCGCACGGCGAGTTCGTTCGCGAAGGCGTTGCGTTCCGCAGTGCGCTGCCAGACGGTCACGGTGGCGTCCCCGGTCAGGTTTTCCAGGGTGACACGCTCGGTGATGCGCAACACGCGCACGGGCTCGTCCCGGTAGACACTTTCGATGAACTGCGGACTGTAGCGGTCGCTGCCCGTCGCCCCCGCGATGGCCGGGGGATAGGCGTACCCGGTAACGTAGATGCCGCCGGGGCCGGTCGCGTGATAGAATACCTCGCCCCCGGCGGCGTTGTGGATCAACTGCCGGGTGGAGGGCAGCAGCGCGTCGCCGTCCGACACCGCGACATCGCGCGAGATGGCCAGCGCCGAGGACAGCAGCGACCGGTCGAACAGTTCCTGCGCCGTGTCCTGCGCGACTACGTAGCGCCAGTATCCAAGCAGGATGGCAATCAGGACAAGCGGCCCCAGGATCAACCCGAACAGGCGCAGGCGCAACGACAGCGAGCGGCGCATCAGTCTGTCGTCTCGATCATGTAGCCCAGCCCGCGGGCCGTACGGATGCCGATGCCGTGTTCCGCTAGTCGGCGGCGCAGACGTGAGACGTGCGGCTCTATCGCGGTGTCGTCCACGTCGGCGCCGATGCCATAGACATGGTCGGTCAACTGCGCCTTGGAGACGATCCGCCCCTGTCGTTCCAGCAGGCATTCCAGCGTTGCCAGTTCGCGCCGGGGCAGGTCCAGCGGAGTGCCGTTCACGGTGACCTGTCGGGATACACGGTCGAACTCCAGCGGACCCAGGCTTTCGCGCACGCCGTAATCGATGTTCTTGCGCCGCGACAGGGCACGGATCCGCGCTTCGAGTTCGTCCATGTCGAAAGGCTTGACCAGATAGTCGTCTGCGCCGGCATCGAGACCAGCCACCCGGTCGGGGGTCTCGCTTCGGGCGGTCAGCAGTATCACGGGCGCGCCATCGCCGCGGGCCCGCAAGGCGCGCAGCACCTCTAGCCCGTTCAGCCCCGGCAAGTTGATGTCCAGCACTATCAGGTCGGCACCTTCGGTCGCCAGGAAGGTGTCGGCGTCTTGCCCGTTCAGGATTATGTCGGCCGCGTGGCCATGGTCGCGCAGCCGATAGGCGATGGCCCGGGCCAGCGCCTCGTTATCCTCGATGATCGCGATCCTCATCCGCTACCTTGCAAGCTTCACGCAAGCTTGCCCCCCCATAGTCGACCCATCGAACGGGGAATCAATCCCCGAAGAAAGTTGTCAGCGCGGCGACGCAAATGCGCCAGCCGCAGCTGTCTGGTCATAAGGGAGGAAACCATGACCGAATTCAACGCCGCCCGTAGCGTTGCCCTTGGCATCGCCGCAACCTTTGTCGTGGGCGCTCCCGCTGCGGCCGAGGTGGATTTCAGCGGCAAGACCATCGAGTGGGTCATTCCGTTCTCGGAAACCGGCGGCTCGGCCAAATGGGCAAACTTCTTCGCGCCGCTGCTGTCTCAGGAACTGCCGGGTCAGCCGACCGTCGTGGTCAAGTTCATGCCTGGTGCCGGTTCGACCAAGGGCGCCAACTGGTTCCAGAACGAAGAGCATGACGATGGCACCTTGTTGTTCGGTTCCTCCGGGTCGACGCAGTTCCCCTACCTGCTGAATGATCCGCGGGTTCGCTACGAGTATTCCGACTGGAATCCGGTGATGGCCACCGGTACCGGCGGAGTGGCCTATCTGACCGCCGAGGATGGCGCCAAGTTCGATGGCTCGGCTAATGCGCTGAAGGATATCGACTTCATCTACGGCAGCCAGGGCGCGACCCGCCTGGACCTCGTACCGCTGCTGGCGTGGCAGATGCTTGGCATGAACGTCGAGCCGGTGTTCGGCATCAAGGGCCGGGGTGACGGCCGCCTGATGTTCGAGCGTGGTGAGGCGACAATCGATTACCAGACCTCTTCGGGTTACCTTGGTGGCTCGACGGCGCTGGTCGAATCGGGCGCCGCGGTGCCGATGATGACCTGGGGCGCGCTGGACGAGGACGGCAACATCGTCCGCGACCCGACCTTCCCGGATATCCCCACGTTCAAGGAAGTCTGCGAAGCCACCGATGGCTGCGAAACCTCGGGTGATGCGTGGGACGCGTGGAAAGCCTTCTTCATCGCCGGGTTCCCGTCGCAGAAGATCGCGTTTCTCCCCCAAGGCAGCCCGCAGGACGTAATCGACACGTACACTGCTGCGTTCGAAGCTGTGCGTGCACGCGATGATTTTGCCGAGATCGCGGCCAAGCAGGTCGGGCAGTACCCGATGTTTGTCGGTGCCGGCGCCCAGAAGGCGGTGGCATCCGCAACCAAGGTTCCCGAGAGCGCGAAGGCCTTTGTGCTGAAGTGGCTCGAGGACTCGTATGGCGTCGTGCTGAAGTAAGCGACGTCGGCGCGCCCCGTTCCTCCCCCAGGGTCTTGGGGCGCGCCCCTTCTTTCCTTCCAATACATCGAGGCGGCTCCGATGGAGACTTTCGCGACGGCCCTGCCTGCGCTTGGCGACGCTTGGGCCCTGATCCTTCAACCTGTGGTCCTGGGCTATCTGCTGCTGGGCGTTGTCATGGGCCTGGCGGTGGGCGTGTTTCCGGGGCTTGGCGGTATCGCGGGACTGTCGCTGCTTCTGCCGTTCATGTTCGGGATGGATCCGATCCTGGGCCTGGCACTGATGATCGGCATGGTCGCCGTCGTGCCCACCTCGGACACGTTCGCAAGCGTCCTGATGGGCATTCCCGGCAGCTCGGCCAGCCAGGCGACGGTGCTGGACGGTTTTCCGATGGCCAAGAAGGGCGAGGCGGCGCGCGCGTTGTCGGCGGCCTTCGCCTCGTCCCTGTTCGGAGGGCTGGTCGGGGCGGCGTTCTTGACCGCATTCATCCTGGTCGCGCGCCCCATCGTGCTGTCCTTCGGCTTGCCCGAGATGCTGATGATGACGATCCTCGGCCTGTCGATGGTCGCGGTTCTGGCCGGGCGTATCGCGCTGAAAGGGCTGGCGGCCGCCGGTCTGGGCCTGATGATAGGCACCATCGGCGAGGCCGACGCGGGCGGCAGCCTGCGCATGGCCACCTATGACATTCCCTACCTGACCGACGGCCTGCAACTTGTGATCGTCGGGCTTGGCGTCTTTGCCGTGCCCGAGATCGTGTCCCTGTTGCGCCAGGACCGCGCGATTGCGCGCGGCGCAAAGCTGGGTGGCGGCTGGCTGGACGGGGTCCGCGACTGGTTCGCCAACATCTGGCTGTCTGTTCGTTGTTCGATCATCGGTGTGATCGTCGGGGTGATCCCGGGCCTAGGCGGCTCGGTCGTCGACTGGATCGCCTACGGCCACGCGGTTCAGACGACCAAGGACAAGTCCGACTTCGGCAAGGGTGAAGTGCGCGGCGTGATCGGGCCCGAAAGTTCGAACAACGCCAAGGAAGGCGGTGGGCTGGTGCCTACGCTGCTGTTCGGTATCCCCGGTTCGGGCTCGATGGCGATCTTCATCGGCGCGGTCGCGCTGCTGGGATCGGGCGATATCGAGGTCGGTCCGAACATGCTGAAGGACAACCTGGACATCACCTATTCGATCGTCTGGCTGCTGGCGCTGGCGAACGTACTGGGCACGGTCCTGTGCATCGCCGCCTCAGGCGGGATCGCCCGGCTGACGACGATCCGCTTCACCTACCTCGCGCCGTTCCTGTTCATGTTGATCAGCTTTGCCGCGTTCCAGTCGGGCCAGAACTTCGAGGATCTTCTGGCGTTGTTCGTGATCGGCCTGATCGGTATTTTCCTGCGCCGGTTCGACTGGTCGCGTCCGGCTTTCCTGATCGGCTTCGTGCTGTCGAACCCGGTCGAGAAGTTCACCAACCAGGCCTTCCAGATTGCCAGCTTCCGCTTTCGCAAGAGCTTCGAGGAAGGCATCGAATACATCTTCAGCCCGATTGTCATCGTGCTGCTGATCATCACCGTCGTCTCGGTCGTTCTGGGCATCCGGCAGGCCAAAAGCATCATGGCCGAAGGCGAGGTGAAATCCGGCTCGAAGCGGGCGCCGATGGTCTTCCTGCTGGTGATTGCGGCCTATCTTTTCGTGGCGCTGGTCAACGCGAACAGCATTCCCGACTTCAACATGACCGACAAGGTCATACCGCTGGTCATGGGCAGCCTGTCGTTGCTGTGTTGCCTGATCCTGCTGGTGCAGATGATCCGTCGTCCCGAAGGGCACGCGATCTTCGCCGACAAGGAAGTTTCGGGCGAGGATGCCGACGCCCCCTACAGCCTGTGGACGACGCTGGCCTGGTTTGCCGGGCTGATCGCGGCGACCTGGGTGGTTGGCTTCATCCTGGCGCTGGCCGGCTTCCTGGTGACTTTCCTTCGCGTCCGCGCCGGGGCGGGGTGGAGCAAGACCCTCCTGCTAAGCGTCAGCGGAATCCTTTTCATGTGCCTGATGGCGGGAGTGCTGAACCGCGACTTCCCGCCGGGCCTGCTGCAGGAGGCGGTGGATCTGCCGTGGCCGTTGAAATGACCCAGACCGCTATTCCCTTCATCTTCATGCGCGGCGGCACCTCGCGCGGGCCCTACTTCAACCGTGCGGATCTGCCCGAGGATCTGGACACGCTGGCTCAGGTCCTGATCGCTGCCGTCGGTTCGGGACATCCGCTCAATATCGACGGGGTCGGTGGTGGAGCTGCGGTGACGACCAAGGTCGCGATGCTTTCGCCCTCGGTCGAGCCGGACGCGGACGTGGACTATTTCTTCGCGCAGGTGTCGGTCGAAGATCGGCTGGTGGATTTCAAGCCGACCTGCGGGAACATCATGTCCGGCGTCGGACCGGCGGCGATCGAAATGGGGTTGGTGAAACCCTGCGGCGCCGTGACCGAGATCCGTATTCGTGCCGTCAACACCGGCGCGCGGGTGCTGGCCAATGTTCAGACGCCCGATGCGAAACTGACCTACGAGGGTGATACTGCCATCGCAGGGGTTCCCGGAACCGCCGCGCCGGTTGCGTTGAGCTTCGAGGGCATTGTCGGCTCGTCCACCGGGGCGTTCCTGCCGACCGGAAATCTGCGCGACACCATCGACGGCATCGAAGTCACCTGCATGGACGTGGCGATGCCAATGGTCATCGCGCGTGCCACGGATTTCGGCTTGACCGGGTACGAGAGTGCCGCGGATCTGGACGCCAACACCAACTTTTTCGCTCGGATGGAGGCAGTTCGCCTGCAAGCCGGCGCGTTGATGGGCATGGGTGACGTGTCGAAATCGGTGACGCCGAAGTTCGGGCTGATGGCGCCTGCGGCCAATGGGGGCAGCCTAGCGGTGCGCTATTTCATGCCGTGGAATACGCATCCCTCGATGGCGGTGACGGGGGCTCAATGCCTGGCGTCCTGCGCGCTGACGCCGGGCACAGTTTCGGACGGGGTGCTGGTCCGCCCCGGCGCCAACCCCGCGGAACTGGTACTTGAACACGCCTCGGGCACGATTGCGGTCTTGGTGGAGTACGGTGACGACCACGGTTTCACGCTGAACGCGGCCGGGCTGGTGCGCACCGCGCGCAAGCTGGCCGACGGGCATGTTTACGTGCCTCGGGCCATCTGGACCGGACGGGAGGGTTGACCATGAGCTTGCGCAACATCCTAGTGGCCTTCAACGGTTCGGACGGGGCAATCGCGGCGCTGCGCCATGCCACTGCGCTGGCACGTGAGAATGGCGCGCATGTCACCGCGCTATTGGCTCATGCAAGGCATGAGGCTGTCGATAGCCATGCCGCCTGGGTCCCCCCGAAGGCGCGTGAGATCATCGCCCGGGCCAGCGCCGATCTGCTGGCCCAGGCCGAGGCACGCTTCGTCGAGATCCGCGAAAGCCTAGACCTGGGGGAGCGGTTGCATTTTCTGCGCGCCAAGGGACGTGTCGACGCTGTGCTGGCCGAATGCGCCCGGTCCTTCGACCTGCTGGTCGTTGGGCAGGATCCTGGCGATACCGTCGATGAACACGTCGCCTTGCACCCTGATCGCATCGCCCTGCTCAGCGGGCGGCCCGTGCTTATCGTTTCCCGCGACCACGCCCCTGGTACGCGGCAGCGAGACATTGCAATCGCGTGGGATGGAAGCCGTGCGTCGGCGCGGGCCTTGTCCGACAGTCTGCATCTGCTGATAGCGGACGAGGAAGTGTCGGTTCTGACGGTTGGCGAGCGTGAACTGCCGCGCCCGGTATCCGACGTGTTAGAGCATCTTGCGCGCCACGGGATCGCGGCGCGCCACCAGGCGCTGCCCGGTGCGCACGGCGTGGCGCGTGCCCTTCTGGATCACTGCGCCAGCGAGAATCCCGGACTGCTGGTCATGGGCGCGTACGAGCATTCCAAGTTCCGCGAGGATTTCCTGGGCGGTGTCACCGCGCCCGTCCTGCGCGAAATCCGGATCCCGGTCCTGCTGTCCCATTGACGAAGCCGCGAGAAAGCATGCAGTATACCATTGCATACTGGAGGGCTTCCCGATGCCGGATTTCCTTTCGGAACACTTGAAGATCGCGCGGGACGAGTTGATGGCCGCGCGGGCGCTGTTGCGGCACGAGATCGCGACCTACCCTGTGCCTATCGCGGGCTGCGACAAACAGTTCAACCACATCATCTCGCAACTGGCGCGGGTTCGTTCCGCCCTAAACGCGCTGGAGGATGACGCCAGATGAAGGTTCATATCCTTGACGATTGGTTCGATACGCTGCGTGGACTGCCATGCTTTGCAAAGCTTGCAGATCATGACGTGACGGTTTGGACCGACCATGTCGACGATCTGGACGTGCTGGCCGACCGCCTGGCGGATGCCGAAGCGTTGGTTCTGTTTCGCGAACGCACCCAGGTCACGCGCGGTCTGTTGGAACAGTTGCCCAAGCTGCGCCTGATCAGTCAGCGCAGCGTGTATCCGCATGTCGATGTTTCGGCCTGCACCGACAGCGGCGTGCTGCTGTGTTCGAACATGCATGCCGGTGCGCCGTCATACGCAGCGGCAGAATTGACCTTTGCCCTGATCCTTGCGGGCATGCGGCAGTTGCCGCAGCAGATGGCCTCGACCAAGGCTGGGCATTGGCAGATGGGCGTTGGGCGCACCCTGAGGGGACGGACGCTGGGCCTTTATGGTTATGGCCGGATCGCCGGGGCCGTCGCGGGTTACGCGCGGGCGTTCGGGATGGATGTGCTCTGGTGGGCCTCGGAGGAGGGGCGGGCGCGCGCTTTGGCTGATGGAGAGCCCGTGGCTCCAAGCCGTGCGGCATTCTTTGGCGGTTGTGATGTGATCTCGCTGCACTTGCGGCTGAAGCCTGCCACGCGTGGCATCGTGACGGCGGCGGATCTGGCGCAGATGCAGCCGGATTCGTTGCTGGTCAACACTGCCCGCGCGGGACTGATCGCGCCGGGCGCGCTGCTTTCTGCGCTGGAAGCCGGTCGGCCCGGAACCGCTGCGGTAGACGTGTTCGACAACGAGCCTTTGACCGACCCTGCCGACCCGTTGCTGTCCCATCCGCGGCTGATCGCGACCCCGCACATCGGGTTCGTCACCGAAGACGAGTTCGATCTGCAGTTCTCGGACATATTCGACCAGGTGAACGCTTATGCCGAAGGGCAGCCAATCCACATGATCAATCCCGAGGCGTGGCCCCCCGCGACCTGAGCAGCCGCGCGATCACCGGCGCGCCTGCGATCACCAGCACGATCCGTGTCAGATGGTGGGCGACGACGAAGCCCAGGTCCGCGCCTGCCACGATGGCCAGCACGGTCATTTCTGCCTGTCCTCCCGGTGCGAAGGCCAGAAAGGCCTCGACCGGAGGGGCAAGGTCCAGTGTTGTCGCTACCCACGCGAAAACTGCGGCGATGGCAGCAAGGATAAGCACGAAGGCAGCGCCAGACGCGATGACGCGCCGCAACTCGGCGAAGGTGATGCCGACGTAATGCACGCCAATGGCGGTGCCGATGAAGAATTGCGCGGCCAGGATCGCCTCGGCCGGGGGGCGAGCATGCAGCAGACCCGACAGGGACAAGGCCGTGGCCACGATCATTGGTCCCAGAATGGACGCGCCGAACAGGCCCAGCCGTTCGCCCCCCTTCCATCCGACCAGCGCGGCCGCGGTCATCAGGGCGAGTTCTGTCCAGGGCAGGTCTGACGCGGGCGCGCCGATCGGATTGGTTAGCCGCTCGCCATATACATGCACCAGCAGAACCGGTGCGACGGTGACAATGATCAGCACTCGCGTTGCGTGGATCAGCGACAGGATGCGTGGATTGCCCCCAGCCTCGGTGCCGAAGATGATCATGTCCTGCGATCCGCCCGGCATCGCGCAGTAATAGGCTGTGATCGTGTCAAAGCCGCAAATCCGGCGAAAGAAGGGGATCCCGATCAGCGCAATGATCGCGATGTAGACCGGAACCAGTGCAACCGACGCTGCCATCTGGGGCAGTTGGCCCACCACGGCGGGGGTGATCGAGGCACCGACCGCGACGCCCAGTATCGTCCGGGCCCCGACCGAAATCTGTCCGAACCCTTTCAGCTTGGCACCGGCCAGTGCTGCCACCAGGCACCCGGACATCGGACCGAACAGGAATGGCAGCGGCAGGTTGGCCAAGGCAAATGCCACCACACCGGCGACGGCGGTAGCGAACGTCAGAACGCGTGTTTGCATATGAAATTCGGGCAAGCGGGGCCTCGGGCCGTTCGGGTGTGGATTAGTGAATTTCGAAGTATACCGTTGTACACAAAATGCAAGGGCAGATGTGGGCCCACTCACGTCATCGGCAGTTCGTAAGGGCGCCGCAGCCATCGCGACCCGCCGTACAAGGCAGGGCGGCTGACCGAAATCATCTGTAGCGCTGCGAAGTCGATTGACAGTGAATTTTCGCAGCGCTACGAATTCAGGTAACCAAGCGAAGTCTTGAGTTGGGGAAGGAAAAACGGATGAAGTTTCAGATACTGACAGCCGCCATAGTCGCGATGATCCCGGCGGCTGTGGCCGCCGATACGCTGCGGATGGGGCATATCCAGGCGGCGGACACACCGGCTGCGCAGGGGGCGGCGAAACTGGCCGAACTTGCCACCGAATATTCGGGCGGCGATCTGGAAATCCGGGTCTATCCTTCGGGACAGCTGGGCGATGTGCGCGGCTTGGTCGGATCGGTAAAGACCGGCGCGCTGGACATCGCTGAAGGAACCTTCCCGCTGCTGGCTGATGTCGTCCCGCTCTACAACATCTACAATGCCGGTTACTTCTACGAGAACTGGGACGAGCTTAAGGCCGTTACCCAGCACGGCGATTTCGGCCAAGCGTGGAATGCGACGCTGCTTGAGGAAAGCGGTATGCGCATGATCGGTGCGTTCTACTACGGCGCGCGCAACGTCACCACAAACGGCATCGCGGTCAAATCGCCCGCCGACCTGGACGGCAAGAAGATCCGCGCGGTCCCGAACGAAATGTCGCTGGCGGTTGTCACCGGTCTTGGTGGCAAGCCGACCCCGGTGCCGTTCGCGGAACTGTTCCAGGCGCTGAGCCAGGGCGTTGTCGACGGACAGGAAAACCCGCTGCCGACAATCATGGGCGAACGTTTCTACGAAGTGCAGGACACGCTGAACCTGACCAATCACCAGCTGATCACGCTGCCCTGGATCATCAACGAACGCAGCTTTCAGCGGTTGAGCGAGGCAAACCAGCAGGCATTGCTGAAAGCTGCTGCCGAAGCGGCCGACTATGCCTCGGCCCTGACCGTGGAAGAAGAGGCGACCCTTGCAGACCGCCTGGCAGCAGAAGGCATGACCGTCGTGCGTCCCGAAGACGGGATGGACCTGGATGCCTTCCGTGACTCGGTTCGAGCCGAGGTCGAAGCGCGGTTCGAAGGCAAGGTCTGGCCCGAGGGCCTGGCCGCCGAAGTACGCGCAATGCTGGACGAGGCTCAGTAAGGCGCATGACTCCCGATGCGCCCGAGGGCAGGGGTTGGCGGCGACTGGCCGTCAACCCCGAGCTTGCCTTTGCCACCGTTCTGCTGGTGGTGCTGGTCGGCCTGTCCTCGCTTCAGGTCGTTCTTCGCTACGTATTCAACGCGCCCCTGCCCTGGACCGAGGAAATCAGCGGCATGGCGTTGGTGTGGATGACATTCGTTGGTGCGATCGGACTGGCACGGCGCAATCTGCACGCGCGTGTAGAGTTGCTTGAAGACGCAGCAGGCGGCACCCGCTGGCACAGAATGCTGGAACTTGGCCTGGACCTGCTATCGCTGGCGTTCCTTGTCGTCGTGACCTTTGGTGCGATCGACCTGATTTCGCAATTCCAGCACGAGAAGACACCTGCGCTGCGGTTGCCGATCACCATCCAGATTGCCGCCGTTCCTCTGGCGACAGCGTCGATGGCGGTGCTGATCGTGCTGCGGCACCTGCGCCGTTTCACCGGAAGGGGCCGGGCATGAGTTTCGAGATGATGCTGATCGGGCTGATCGCCGCAAGCCTGGTGGTCATCATGCTGGGCATGCCCGTCGCCTTTGCGCTGGGCGGCTGCGCGGTCGCGTATCTTTGGTATGACGGCTTTCCCCTGACCCAAGCGGCGATGGAACTGTCGTTCTCCATCGACAAGTTCACCATGCTGGCAATCCCGCTGTTCATGCTGGCGGGCGGGCTGATGAACGCCGCCCGCATTACCGACCGGATCTTCGAATTCGCCTATGCCGTTGTCGGCCGAGTGCCGGGGGGGCTGGGTCATGTGAACGTCGTCAACAGCCTGGTTTTCGCAGGCATGTCGGGCAGTGCGCTGGCCGATGTTGCCAGCCTCGGGCCGATGCAGGTCCGGGCAATGAAGAACCACGGTTACGACGAGAGGTTCGCCATCGGCATCACGCTGGCGTCGGCCTCGATCGGGCCAATCCTGCCACCGTCAATCCCCTTGGTGATGTTCGGAATTATTGCGCAGGTGTCGATCACGCAGCTGTTCCTGGGCGGTGTCGTTCCTGCGTTCGTGATCGCCGGTTGCCTGATGGTCTATATCTACTTCGTCGGGCGCAGGCATGGCTATGTTTCCGAAGACCGGTTCAGCCTTGGCCGCGTCGCTCGGGCCTTCATCAAGGCCGGGCCGCCGATGCTGACGCCGGTGATCATCGTCGGCGGGATGACCCTGGGCATCTTCAGCCCGACCGAGGCGGCATCGGTCGCCGTACTCTATGCCCTGTTCCTAGGTCTGGTCGTTTATCGCGAACTGACTTTGCCCGCGATCCTCGATGCATTGTTCGAGGTTTCGTCTGCCTCGGCGAAGCTGTTGTTCATCATCGCGAACGCGGTATTGTTTGGTTGGGTGCTGACCATCGGCAATGTGCCGCAGGCGGCAGCGGGGGCGATCTCGACCAGCGTTTCCTCTCCGGCGGCGTTTATCGCCCTGACGCTGGTCACCTTGCTGATCCTGGGCGCGATCATCGAGAACGCGATCCTTTTGCTGATCCTCGCGCCGATGCTGGTGGCGGTGGGCACGCAGGAGTTCGGCCTGGACCCGGTCCACATGGGGGTCACCATGGTATTCTGTATCATGATCGGTCAGTACACCCCGCCGCTGGGCCTGTCGCTGTTTCTGATGAAGGACCTGACCGGCCACAAGTTCAGCTATGTCTGCAAGGCCGTTCTGCCGTTCCTGATGCCGCTGATCGCCGCCCTGATGATCATGGCCTATGTTCCGGGGCTGGTGACATGGCTGCCCCGCAGCCTGGGTTACTGAACAAGAAGACGGAGGCCACATTGGCAGACACCGCCCGCAAGACCCTTTCGGACCTGCGCAGCCAGCGTTGGTTCGCAGCCGACGATATCCGTGCGTTCGCTCACCGTCAGCGCGCCCAGCAGATGGGCCTGCGCCGCGAGGAGTTCATGGGCAAGCCGGTGATCGCGATCCTGAACACCTGGAGCGATCTGAGCCCCTGTCACGCGCATCTGCGCGACCGGGCCGAGGCAGTGAAGCGGGGCGTCTGGCAGGCGGGCGGTTTCCCTGTCGAACTGCCGGTGCTGTCGGTTGGCGAGGTGATGGTGAAGCCGACCACCATGCTCTACCGCAATTTCCTTGCCATGCAGGTCGAGGAGATCCTGCGCTCGCACCCGGTCGACGGGGTGGTGATGCTGGGCGGTTGCGACAAGTCCACGCCGGGGCTGCTGATGGGGGCGATCTCGATGAACCTGCCGGCGATCTTCTGCCCTGCGGGGCCGATGTCGAATGGCAAGTGGCGCGGCACCAAGACCGGTGCTGGCACGCACACCAAGATATACTGGAACAAGCTGCAAAAGGGCGAGATCAGCCAGGACGACTGGGTGGACCTTGAAAGCCGCATGACCCGTTCGGCCGGGACGTGCAACACCATGGGTACCGCTTCGACCATGACCTCGATCGTCGATGCGATGGGGATGACGCTGACAGGGGCCTCGTCGGTTCCCGCCAGTGACTCCGGGCACCCGCGCATGGCCTCGGCCTGTGGCGAACGGGCGGTGCAGATGGTGTGGGAGGATCTGAAGCCCACCGATATCCTGACTGCCGAGGCGGTGGACAATGGTCTCGCTACCTATATGGCGCTGGGCGGTTCGACCAATGCGGCAATTCACCTGATCGCGATGGCCCGCCGCGCTGGGATCGACCTGACGCTGGAGCATATCGCGGGATGGTCCGACCGCCTGCCGGTGCTGGCGAACCTGTTTCCGTCCGGAAATGCGCTTATGGAGGACTTCCATTTTGCGGGCGGTCTGCCCGCATTGCTGTGGAAACTGCGCCAGCATCTGAACCTGAACCAGATCACGGTCGAGGGGCGCACTCTGGGCGAGGCCATTCAGAACGCGCCTTGCTATGACGACGATATCATCCGCAACCCCGATAAACCAGTGTTGCCGCTGGACCAGGGGCGGACGCTGGTGCTGCTCAAGGGAAACCTGGCACCTGACGGCGCGATCATGAAAACCTCGGCGTCAGAGGTGCATCTGCAAAAGCATCGCGGTCCCGCGTTGGTCTTCGATGGACCCGAGGACATGTTCGCCCGGATCAACGATCCGGATCTGGACGTAACGCCCGATACCGTGCTGGTCCTGCGCGGGGCGGGACCGATCGGCGCGCCGGGCATGCCGGAATGGGGCAACCTGCCGATCCCGCGCAAGCTGTTGAAGCAGGGCGTGACCGACATGGTGCGAATCTCTGACGGTAGGATGAGCGGTACTCACGCTGGTACCTGCGTGCTGCACGTCGCCCCGGAGTCGGCGGTTGGCGGGCCGCTGGCACTGCTGCGCACCGGCGACATGGTGGAACTGGATGTGGGGGCAGGCACGCTGAATGTGGATCTGCCCGAGGCAGAACTGGTCAATCGCCGCGCCGCGTGGACCGCGCCGGTGTCGCCCTACACGCGCTCGTTCGCGGCGCTTTACCAGGGTCACGT
>JBFHFG010000003.1:0-20561 GCA_041583815.1 Halovulum sp. | reverse complement strand
GACCGATGGATGTGGTTGGGCCGGTCTGCGAGACCGGCGACACCTTTGCCCGCAATCGCAACCTGCCCCCGCTGGAGGCAGGCGACCTGGTCGCCTTCCGCTCGGCCGGGGCCTACGGCGCGGTCATGGCGTCCGAGTACAATTCGCGCCCCTTGATCCCGGAAGTCCTGGTACACGGGGATCAATTCGCCGTGGTTCGGGCCCGCCCGAGCTTTGACGAAATGATCTCACGCGATACCATCCCCGAATGGTTGGAGTGACTCGGGCCCGAAGTCCCGGCTTCGCCGAGGCTGGAGGCAGCATTGCAGACCACCGACGACCACACGAAGACCGCTGAGGCCCGTCTGCAGAAGCAGATCCGCCGGTCACGACGGGGGCTAGCCGCCGAGCGTGTAGCCCGGGGCTTCTGGCCCGTTGCGACGCTGGCGATGGCCGGGGTGGCGGTCTGGGCCTTCGGCATGTTTGCCGCTGTCGGTCCGGTCGGCGCGCTGCTCGTCCTGGTACTGCTGGGCCTTGCGACCGCTGTCGCGCTTTGGCGCGGGGTGCGTGGCTTCTGCTGGCCGACGCAGGCCGAGGCGGTGGCCCGGCTGGACGCGGAACTGCCCGGTCGGCCGATTTCCGCCCTCAAGGATCAGATCGCCATCGGTGCGAACGACCCCGGCGCACGTGCGCTGTGGGCGCGGCATCTGGAACGCATGGCTGAGCGGGCTGCGCAGGCCAAGGCCGCGCGACCGGATCTGCGCGTGTCGTCGCGGGACACGTGGGCGTTGCGCCTTGTCGCGCTGGTGGCGGTGATCGCTGCCGCGCTTTTTGCCCGCGCACCGGCACCCATCGAGCTTGCTATGCCGGTCGGCCCCGGCGGCCCCACGGCAGCCGATATCGCCTCTGGTCCCAGCTACGAGGCCTGGGCCAACCCGCCAGCCTATACCGGCCGCCCGACGATCTACCTGACCGAGGACCAGCCCCGCGCACTGGAGCTGCCCACCGGGTCGGAGATCACGGTGCGTGTCTATGGCGGGGATGACGACTTTGCGTTGACGGAAAGCGTTTCGGGCGCTGGCGCGGCGTTGGAAACGATCGCCGAAGGTATCCTGTCCACGACCTTCGTGGCAGAGCGGACCGGCAGCTTCGGCCTGATCCAGCAGGGGCGGGACGTTGCGGAATGGCAGGTCTCCATCCTGCCGGACCTGCCGCCGCAGGTAGATTTCGCCGAAGCGGTGGGCCAGAACGTCTCAGGGGCGATGGAACTGGCCTATACCGCCAGCGACGACTACGGAATCGCAGGCGGGACCGCGCGGATCACGCTGGATTTGGAGGAGGTTGACCGCCGTCACGGCCTGGCACTGGACCCCGAACCGCGCGAGGCGCTGGTGCTCGACCTGCCGCTGCCGCTGACAGGAAACACTCAGCGCATCGAAGAGGTACTGACCGAAGATCTCTCGAAACACCCGTGGTCGGGCTTACCGGTACGGATCGAACTCGAGGCATTCGACGCTGCCGAGCAGACCGCGACGGCGGTCCAGGGCGACGTGAAGCTGCCGGGCCGCAGTTTCTTCGACCCGCTGGCCCGTGCGGTGCTGGAGCAGCGCCGCGACCTGCTGTGGACCCGCGAGAACGCGCCGCGCGTGGACATGATGCTCCGCACGATCACTCATGCGCCCGAGGATATCTTTACCGGCACGACCGCTTACATGATGGTCCGCATGGCGCTGCGGCGTCTGGGCTATGCGCAGGAGGATGGCACGCTGTCCGAACTTGAACGCGACGACGTGGCAGAGTTGCTGTGGCAAGCCGCGCTGGCGATCGAGGACGGCACCCTGTCGGATGCGCGCGAGCGGCTGCGCAGGGCACAGGACCGGCTGTCTGATGCCCTTCAGAACGGCGCTTCGGACGAGGAAATCGCCCAGCTGATGGAGGAACTCCGCGAGGCCATGCAGGACTACATGGCCCAGCTGGCGCAGGAGGCGATCCGCAACGCCGAGGACGAAGGCCAGCAGCAGAACCAGGAAAACCAGATGCAGCTGAGTCAGGACCAGCTGCAGCAGCTTCTGGATCGGATTCAGGAATTGTCCGAAAGCGGCCAGCAGGAACAGGCGCAGGCACTTCTGGAACAGCTGCGCCAGATGCTCGAGAATCTGCAGATGCAGGTCCAGCAGGGCGGGCAGGGGCAGCAAGGCCAGCAGATGATGCAGGAATTGCAGGATACGCTGCGCCAGCAACAGGACCTCGCCGATGACAGTTTCCAGGAATTGCAGCGCCAGTTCGACCAGGGTCAACAAGGGCAGGGCCAGCAACCGATGCCGGGCATGCCGCAGATGCCGGGACAGCAACCCGGACAGCAGCAGGGCCAGAACCAACCCGGTCAGCAAGGCCAGCCGATGCCCGGGCAGCAGGGCCAACCGGGCCAGGGCCAGGGCCTATCGGCCGAACAATTGGCCGAACGTCAGGAGGCGCTGCGCCAGATGTTAGACGACCTGCGCGGGCGGTTGCCGGGACCGGGCACCGAGGAAGGCGCCGACGCGCGCGAGCGACTGGGCGATGCCGAGCAAAGCATGGGCGAAGCCCGCGACCGTCTGGACGAGGGCGACCTGAACGGCGCGCTCGATCGCCAGGCAGACGCGATGGACGCGCTGCGTGACGGTATCCGGGGGCTGGGCGAAGAAATGCAGCAGCAGGCCCAGCAGAACCAGGGTGACATGGGGCAGCAAACGGGCGAGGGCATGGCCAACGACAACCGCGACCCGCTGGGCCGTCCGTCGGGTTCGCGCGGGAACATCCGTTCGGACGAGAACGTGTTGCCGGGGCAGGATGCCATGCAGCGAGCCCGCGAACTGTTCGACGAAATCCGTCGCCGTGCCGGTGAGCAAAATCGGTCCACCGAGGAACTGGACTACCTGCGCCGGCTGCTTGATCGTTTCTGACCCGGCGCCTTGGGGCAGGGCAGCCCGGCGCTGCCGCCCCGCGGGTCCGTGCGGCGCGCTGCCGGGCTGTCTGCCGATGTCGTCCGGCTTGTCGGGTCAGCAGCCGTGGCGCTAGTTCGCCAACCCGGGCTCGTCGAGCAGCGTGCGGCCTGCGCGATCCTCGATTTCGATCACCCAGAGATCGGGGTCATAACTGCGCTGGCGCGATATTGCTTCGTCGACCTCGACCTCGGCACCTTCGGCCAGCACGCCCCAGATCCGGGTGCCTTCCAGTGAAAGCTGCCGCTGATAGGCCCGGGCCTGGCCGTCAAGCGTGTTGAGCTTGATCAGGACCGCACCCGCGGTCTCGTCGCCGCGGGCCGTAACGAAAACGGGGATATCCGCCAGGCGCAGCCGCGCCAGGTACGCGCGAACCCAGAAATCGGCGGTCAGTCGGGTCATGATGAGATATCAGTGCGGGTTGTCATGGGGGCCTGAAAGCACAGATCCGACCCGCGTTAAAGGGTGCTGAAGAGGCTGCACCCGCACTCAGTTTCCGTCCGAGAAATCCAGTCCCATCTCGGAATAGCGCTCGGCCTCGTTCTGCCAGTTTTCGCGGACACGGACCTCGATGAACAGGTGCACCCGGCAGCCCAGGAACTCTTCCAGTTCCTGCCGTGCCATGGTTCCGACCTGCTTCATCGTCTGACCCTTCGGACCCAGCGCAATGCCCCGGTGGCCGGGGCGGGCGACATAGACCACCTGCTCGATCCGGATCGAACCATCTTTGCGTTCTTCCCACTGCTCCGTCTCGACCGTCAGCTGGTAGGGCAGTTCCTGGTGCAGGCGTAGGGTCAGCTTCTCGCGGGTGATTTCGGCCGCAATCATGCGCATCGGCAGGTCGGCGATCTGGTCCTCGGGGTAGAGCCAGGGGCCGTCCGGCATCCGCTCGCCCAGCCAGGCCTTCAAGTCGGCGACGCCGTGGCCCTTCTCGGCCGAGATCATGAACGTCGCGGCGAAGTCGCGGCGCGCGTTCAGGTCTTCGCTTAACGCAAGCAACGCCTCGCGCCTGACCCGGTCGATATTGTTGATCGCCAGGATCACCGGCTTGCCGACGCGTTCCTCACGCGACTCGAGGATGCGCTCGACGCCTTCCGTGATGCCACGGTGCGCCTCGACCATCAGCACCACGATGTCGGCGTCGGCAGCGCCTGACCACGCAGCGCTGACCATCGCCCGATCCAGACGGCGTCGCGGCGCGAACAGGCCCGGTGTATCGACGAAGACGATCTGTGCCGCCCCTTCCAGCGCGACACCCCGAATGCGCGCGCGTGTGGTCTGCACCTTGTGTGTCACGATCGAGACCTTGGCCCCGACCATCCGGTTCAGCAATGTCGACTTGCCTGCGTTCGGTTCGCCAATCAGCGCGACAAAGCCGCAGCGGGTCTGATCATCGGTCATCGCGTCCCTCAAGTTCCTGCAGCAGCGCGGCGGCAGCGGCCTGTTGCGCTGCGCGTTTCGAATTCGCGGTTGCGACGGCTTGGTCGCCTGTCGTCAGCACCGCGGCAATTGTGAAGACCGGTGCGTGATCCGGTCCCGAGCGGTTCGTCTCGACGTAGTCGGGGGGCGTCATCCCTCGGGCCTGTGCCCATTCCTGAAGCGCCGTCTTCGGGTCGGTACCATGTTCGGCGGCGGTGGCGATCAGGTCGGACCACAGCCGCAGGACCAGCGCGCGCGCACTGTCGAACCCGGCATCCAGGTAGACGGCGGCAATGACGGCTTCCATGGCATCGGCAAGCAGCGCCTGCTTGCGCCGCCCGCCGGTTGCGCGCTCGGACTTGCCCATCATCAGCGCGTCGCCGAGGTTGATCTGGTTCGCCACCTCGGCCAGCGCCTCGCGGCGTACGAGGTTGTTGAACCGCGGCGCCAGTTCGCCCTCGCGGGCCTTGGTGTCGGCGGCCAGCAATGCCTCGGAGATAACCAGCCCCAGCACCCGGTCGCCCAGGAATTCCAGCCGCTGGTTGTCGCGACGCACCGTGCTGGACAGCGAGGCATGCGTCAGTGCCTCGACCAGCAGGCGCGGATCGGCGAAGTCGTGGCCCAACCGCGTTTCAAAGGCCGCCTGTGCCGGATTCAGCTTCATGCGGTGATCCGGATCATCGTGGCTGGCGCAATGGCCCCGTGGAGCCGTTGCCCGACGCAGTGCGCGATTGGCCTGAGGTTGCCGCTGGTGGTGCTTTTCCGTGCATGTCCGACCACAGGGTAGCATATCTTCCGCGCGGCCATGAACAGCAGCGCCGCCGCGAGACGGCTCGCGGCGGCGGAAAACAGGAACGGGCGGGGCGTTTGCCTGCGCGACATGTCGGACGTACTCAATTCACCGCTTTGAAGAACCGGTCGCCGCGCCAGGTCCAGAAGTACAGAATCGAGTTCCCGGCGGAGGAGAAGATGATGCGGTCGGCACGGCCGATCAGGTTGCGGAAGGGTACGAAACCGACACCGTTCGCGGCAGGGCTGAAGCGGCTGTCGACCGAGTTGTCGCGGTTGTCGCCCATGAAGAAGAAATGCCCCTCGGGCACCGTGAACGGACCCTTGTCGTCGGCGGCGGTGACGTCGATGTTCAGCACGTTGTAGCTTTTGCCGCTGGGCAGCGTCTCGGTGAACCGTTCCTTGGCGCATTCGCCGCCCAGGCCGACCGGCCCGTCGCGAAGGCAGCGCGGGAAGTTGCCCATCGGGCCCTGCGGCAGGTAGGTCTCGGCGAACGTGCCGGCGGGTTCCTGCGGCAGCGGTTCGCCGTTCAGGATGACCTGGCCGTTGCGGGTTTCGACCGTGTCGCCGGGCAAGCCGATCAGGCGTTTGATGTAGTCCTCGCCGGTGGCGGGGTGACGGAAGACGACGACGTCACCGCGCTCGGGCATGGAGCCAAGCAGCCGGCCATCCTTGTCATCGAAGGCGCCGCACAGGTTGAAGTTCTTGTAGGACGGGCAGGACATGGCCGAGTAGCCATAAGCGAACTTGTTCACGAACAGGAAATCGCCGATCAGCAACGTGTCTTTCATCGATCCCGAGGGGATCCAGAACGGCTGGAACAACAACGTGCGGATCAGACCGGCCAGCACCAGCGCGTAGACCAGTGTCTTGATCAGCTCCAGCAGGCCCCCGCCTGCGGCCTTCGCCTGCTTTGCCATCAGCTCAATTATCCTCGTCCTGGGAAACAGGCCCGCTTGTCGCGCTTGGCCCAGTCGCTGTCAAGCGCCGGTCCCTTTGGGCGGGGCGGCCAACGGACGCGCCTCGATCACCACGAAGGCCTGCGCCCAGGGGTGATCATCGGTCAGGGTCACGTGGATCACGGCCTCGTGGCCCGGTGGGGTGATCTGCTTCAGCCGTTCGGCGGCCCAGCCCGTCACCTCCATCACCGGCTGCCCCGAGGGCAGGTTGCTGACCGACATATCCTTCCAGCCGATGCCCATGCGCAGCCCGGTGCCCAGCGCTTTCGAGCAAGCCTCTTTCGCCGCCCAGCGCTTGGCATAGGTGCCCACCTTGTCGGCGCGACGTTCGGCCTTGGCCTGTTCCACTTCGGTGTAGACCCGCGTACGGAAGCGGTCGCCGAAACGATCCAGCGTGGCCGCGATGCGGTCGATGTTGCACAGATCGGTGCCGATGCCGAGAATCATGCTGCCTGCCGGGTGGGTCGTGTCAGTCGGGTGCCTGGGCGCGCCTTGTAGTCGTATCGTACGGTCGGGGCAACGTCGGGGCAGTAATGGTGGCTTTGTTCAGGCCGCGCCTTCGCCGAAAGCCTCACGGCGGGCGGCGTCCATCTCGTGGCGCATCCGGCGGATGGCGCTGTCGAGACCCGAGAAGATCGCCTCGCCGATCAGGAAATGGCCGATGTTCAGCTCCATCACCTCTGGGAAGGCGGCGACGGGACGCACGGTGTCGAAGGTCAGGCCGTGGCCCGCGTGTACTTCCAGACCCAGGTCCGCGGCGAAGGCGGCCATGTCGCGCAAGCGCTCCAACTCGGCGTCGCGGTCGTTGAGGCGGCCCTCGGCATGTGCGTCGCAATAGGCCCCGGTGTGCAGTTCGATCACCGGGGCGCCAATGCGATGCGCGGCTTCGATCTGGCGCCGGTCAGCGGCGATGAAGATCGACACCCGGCAGCCGGCGTCGCGCAAGGGCCCGATGAAATGGGCCAGCCTGTTCTCATCGTTGGCGACTTCCAGTCCGCCCTCTGTTGTCCGTTCCTCTCGCTTCTCCGGGACAATGCAGACCGCGTGCGGCGTGTGCCGCAGGGCGATGCGCTGCATTTCGTCGGTAGCGGCCATCTCGAAATTCAGCGGTACAGTGATCTCGGCCAGCAATGCCTCGATGTCACGGTCGCGGATATGGCGCCGATCCTCGCGCAGATGGGCGGTGATGCCGTCGGCGCCCGCAGATTCGGCCAGGCGGGCAGCGCGCACCGGGTCGGGCACGTCGCCGCCGCGCGCGTTGCGCACTGTGGCCACGTGGTCGATGTTCACGCCCAGGCGCAGCTTGCCCAGTGGTTGTTTCGTCTGGTTCATTGTGTGCCCTCCTTCAGCAGGCGCTTGCGGGCCGGCGCGGTTGTGGTCAGCCGCTGTTGCGCCCGCTCGAACAACCGCTTGCGCCGTCGGGCCTGATAGGCCGCAACCAGCGGCCGGGTTAGGAAATACATGGCCGTCGCCGTCAGCAAGCCGGGCAGGATACCGCCCACGAAATAGGGGACGAACACGTCCCACAGGAAGGCGCCCAACCTATCCCAGGCAGGCTCGCCATAGCCGAACAACGCTTTCAGGGATTGCCACAGGCCCGAGAATGCGCCGGCGAAGCTTTCCTTGATGGAATGCATGTTCTCACCGTGGCGCCCGGCCCCCATCACCTTGCGACCCAGGCTGAGCGCGGTGCCGGCGATGAAGGGAAAGGTGATCGGGTTGCCGAACAGCGTGCCCAGAAAGGCCGCCAGGACGTTGCCGCGAACCAGCATCGCGCAGATGCCGGCATAGATGAAATGCAACCCGAACAGCGGGCTGAACGACACGAACACGCCGCAGGAAAACCCTAGCGCGATCTTGTGTGGCGTGTCGGGCAATCGCTTCAGCCGGTGACCGAAATACTCGATCGCCCGGCGCCAGCCAGAGGACGGGTAGATGAACTCCCGAACCTGCCTCGCGGTCGACAGCGGCTTTCGGCGCTTGAACACCATGACGCCGGAACGCCCCCTTCCCGTTTCTTCCCGCGGCCCGCTCAGGCGGGCGCAGCCTTATATCGCCTGGCGCACCGGATCGGGCGGCGCGCCGCGCAGGCGCTTGACCTTGCTGACGTCCGAGTCGGCCTCCAGCGCGGTCTGCACGTTGTGAAGGTGCTTCATGTCCCGCACCTCCACGTCGATCACCATCCGATAAAAATCGGGTTTACGATCAGTCAGAACAATGTCGCTGATATTCGCGTGCTGCTCGCCGATCAAGGTGCAGATCCGTCCAAGTACCCCGGCGTCATTCGCCACCGTCGCCTCGATACTGGCCAAATGGGGCACGCGTGCGGCAGACGGTGTCCAGGCCAGGTCGATCCAGTTGTCGGCGTCATCCTCCAGCGCAGCCAGAGTCGCGCAGTCGATGGCATGCACCTGCACGCCCTGTCCGCGAACCGGAATGCCGATGATCCGCTCGCCCGGGATGGGCTGGCAGCAGGGGGCGGGTTGCGCCCGCTGGCCGTCGCCCAGGCCGACGATCGGTCGTTCCACGTCGGAATCGTCGTCAGCGCCAGGCCGATCGGTCTCGTCGACCAGTTCGGGGTAAAGCGTGCCGACAACGTCCCGCCCGGTCAGTTCTGCCGCGCCCAGTTTCGCCAGAAGTTCGTCGGCGTCGGGCAGGCCCATCTGGTCCGCGGCGGTGCGCAATGCCTTGTCGCTGGCCTTCTTGCCGATCCGTTCCAGGGCGACGCGTGCGATCTCGCGCCCCAGTGCGATGTGCCCGGCGCGATGCTCTTCGCGCAGGCTGCGGCGGATCGCCGCCTTCGCCCGGCCGGTGACGACCATGTCCTCCCAGCTGGACTGCGGGCGCTGGCCCTCGGCCCGGATGATCGTCACCGACTGGCCGTTGCGCAGCCGCGTCCACAGCGGCACGCGCTGGCCGTCGACCTTGGCACCGACGCAGCTGTCTCCGATGCGGGTGTGGATCGCGTAGGCGAAATCGATCGGGGTCGCGCCACGCGGCAGCTTGATGACTTCGCCCTTTGGGGTGAAGCAGAACACCTGGTCGGTGAACATCTCCAGCTTCACGTGCTCGAGGAAGTCGTTCGGGTTGTCCGAGGCTTCGAACCGGTCCGTCAGCTGCGCCAGCCAGCGCACCGGATCAACTGCGAACGGGTTCTCGAAGCGCTCGCCCTCGCGATAGGACCAGTGCGCGGCGACGCCGGTTTCGGCGACCTCATGCATCTGTCGCGTACGGATCTGGATCTCGACGCGCTTGGCCGAACGTCCCGAAACCGTCGTGTGGATCGAGCGGTAGCCGTTCGACTTCGGCTGGCTAATGTAATCCTTGAACCGACCCGGCACGGCCGCCCAGCGACGGTGCACTGCACCCAGCGCGACGTAGCAATCCTCGACGCTGTTGGTGATGATGCGGAAACCGTAGATGTCGGACAGGCGACCGAACACCTCGCCCTTTTCCTGCATCTTGCGCCAGATTGAATAGGGCTTCTTCTCGCGCCCCATCACTTGGGCTTCGACTTCGCAATCGTCCAGCAGCTTGCGGATGTCGTTGGTGATCTGCGGGATAAGGTCGCCAGTTTCCTTCTTCAGGGTGATGAACCGGCGCATGATCGACAGGCGCGCGTCGGGGTTCAGCACCCGGAAGGAGATATCCTCGAGTTCCTCGCGCATCCACTGCATGCCCATGCGCCCGGCGAGCGGAGCATAGATGTCCATGGTCTCGCGGGCCTTGCGGACCTGCTTTTCGGGCTTGAGGAACTTGATCGTTCGCATGTTGTGAAGGCGGTCGGCCAGCTTGACCAGGATCACGCGCAGATCCTTGGACATCGCCATCAGCAACTTGCGGAAGTTCTCGGCCTGCTCTGTCTCGACCGACGACAGTTCCAGGTTGGTCAGCTTGGTGACGCCATCGACCAGTTGCGCCACGTCGGCGCCGAATCGTTCCTCCAGTGCGCGGAAGGTGGAGCCGGTGTCTTCGATCGTGTCATGCAGAAGGGCAGTGACGATGGTGGCATCGTCCAGCCGCTGTTCGGCCAGCAGGCAGGCAACCTCGACCGGGTGGATGAAGTACGGCTCCCCGGAGGAGCGCAGTTGCCCCTCGTGCGCGGCCTGGCCATAGGCATAGGCCGCGCGGATCAGACCTTCGTCGGACCGTGGGTTGTAGACCTTGATCAGGTCGACAAGTTCATCGTCGCTCAACATCGCGACCGGCCCAGGCTCAGCCTTCGCCCTGCGCCTCCATCAGGGCGCGCAGAAGCTTTTCCTCGGACATGTCATCCTCGGCCGGTGCGGGCTGGTCGTTCGACATCAGCAGCGCCATCGAGTCCTCTTCGGGTTCGTCGACTTCGATCTGACGCTGGTTGCTCTCGATCGCGCTTTCGCGCAGAGCTTCGGCAGTCAGCGTCTCTTCGGCGATCTCGCGCAGTGCGACGACCGGGTTCTTGTCGTTGTCCCGATCGACGGTCAGGTTGGCACCCGAAGACAGTTCCCGTGCACGGTGCGCGGCAAGCATCACCAGTTCGAAGCGGTTCGGTACTTTGTCGACGCAATCTTCGACGGTTACGCGGGCCATGAAAGCCACCTCCGGTCAGTGTAAGGCTGCGGAAAGCACTCAGATACGCATCGGCGACAGGAATTGCAAGGCCGATAAGCATGAGCGACGCGGATCGCGTCGGACTGGTCCTCGTGTGGTCCGGCACTACGTGATTACGTGGCACAGATCGCGGGTCATGATTTAGTGGAATACTATCCCTTTGGATATATTGGAGGGCTTAAGGATATTCGGTCTTTTACCTTTCGGTTCAGCGAACTAATGTAACACTGTTGTCGCAATTAACTGCCCGCAGGACATTACAACCCAGACGGGCCCTCGGCTTTCAGGAGCTTCACACACATGTTCTACCGCGACGAGCGCCTCGCGCTTTTCATCGACGGTTCAAACCTTTACGCAGCTGCGAAGTCACTGGGCTTCGACATCGACTACAAGCTGCTGCGGGCAGAGTTCATGCGCCGTGGGAAATTACTGCGTGCATTCTATTATACGGCGTTGCTGGAAACGGACGAGTATTCGCCGATCCGCCCGCTAGTGGACTGGCTGCACTACAACGGCTTCACGATGGTGACGAAACCGGCAAAAGAGTTCACCGACTCTGCGGGCCGTCGAAAAGTGAAGGGCAACATGGATATCGAGCTGGCCGTCGACGCGATGGAGCTGGCTCCGCATGTCGATCACATCGTTCTTTTCTCGGGTGATGGCGACTTCCGTCCGCTTGTCGAAAGCCTGCAACGGTCGGGCGTTCGCGTATCGGTTGTCTCGACGATCCGGTCCCAGCCGCCGATGATCGCCGATGAGCTGCGTCGTCAGGCCGACAACTTCATCGAACTCGAAGATCTCCGCGAGGTCATCGGTCGTCCGCCGCGCGAGGACAGTCCCCGCTTTCAGCAGCGCGAACAACGCGAGACGGAAGACAACTGACCCCCGAGCCTTCACCGGATTGCGCCCTTTGTCCGCGCCTGGCCGAGTATCGCCGGGGGCTGGCGCGCTGCCATCCGGACTGGTGGGGTGGGGCGGTTCCCTCGTTCGGCCCGGCTGACGCGCGGCTGCTTGTCCTCGGTCTTGCGCCGGGGCGAATGGGTGCGCATCGGACGGGGCGCGCCTTCACCGGCGATGCCTCTGGGCTGCCCTTGTTCAACGCGCTTGCCGCGCATGGTTTCACCCGCGGCACATTCGACAACCGGCCCGACGACGGACTGGAACTTGTCGATTGCATGATCTCCAACGCCGTGCGTTGTGTCCCGCCCGAGAACCGCCCCACCGGTCCCGAGCTTGCCAATTGCCGGCTGTACCTTGCTGCCCGCCTTGCAAAGCTGCCTAACCTGCGCGCCATCCTGTGCCTGGGGCGCGTGGCACATGAGGCGCTGCTGCGTTCGCTGGGCGCAAGGCTTGCGGATCACCCGTTCGCGCACGGCGCGTGCCACGACGTTTCCGGCCTTGCCGTGTTCGACAGCTACCACTGCTCGCGCTACAACATGAACACGGGGCGGCTGACGCCGCAGATGTTCAACGCGGTGTTCCGCAAGGTCGCCGCCGAGCTTGGCTGAGGCGCGATGTCCGAATCCCTGCTGTCCCTTCTCGGCCTCTTCGTGGCCGCCTTTGGCGCGGCCACCCTACTGCCCTTCCAGTCCGAGATCGTCTTTGTCGGTCTGCAGTTGCGGGGCGAGACGGCGCCTTGGCTTCTGGTGCTGGTCGCCAGCATCGGCAATACGCTTGGCTCGGTCCTGAACTGGGTCATTGGACGCTGGGTCGAACATTTTCGCGGCCGCCGCTGGTTTCCGGTCACGGACGCGCAACTGGAAAAGGCGCAGGCCTGGTACGCCCGCTGGGGGTTGTGGTCGCTGCTGGTCAGTTGGGCGCCCTTCGGCGATGCGGTCACCATGGTGGCCGGTATCATGCGCTGCCCGCTGGTGGTGTTCGTCGCCATCGTCGGCATGGTGAAAACGGCGCGCTACGCCCTGCTGCTTTGGGGCGTCGGGTTTCTATAGGCCTGCTGCCGCGAAATCCGCGCCCGCCCCGTCTGGCATCCCGGCGCACCAATCCATATAGTCCGCACGAACCCGAACACCGGAGGTCCGCATGACACCGCTGACGCTGTACCTGGCCGCGCCGCGTGGCTTCTGCGCCGGGGTCGACCGCGCCATCAAGATCGTCGAGATGGCGATCGAGAAATGGGGCGCGCCGGTCTATGTCCGGCACGAGATCGTACACAACAAGTTCGTGGTCGACGGCTTGCGCGACAAGGGCGCGGTCTTTGTCGAGGAACTGGACGAATGCCCGCCGGATCGGCCGGTGATTTTCTCGGCTCACGGTGTGCCCAAGGCCGTTCCGGCCGAGGCCGAGCGCCGCGAGATGGTCTATGTGGACGCGACCTGCCCGCTGGTCTCGAAAGTTCATATCGAGGCAGACCGCCACCACGCGAACGGACTGCAGATGGTCATGATCGGTCATGCCGGCCACCCCGAGACCATCGGCACCATGGGACAGTTGCCCGAGGGCGAGGTCCTGCTGGTCGAAACCGAGGCCGATGTCGTCAGGCTGGAACCGCGCGATCCGGAACGGCTCGCCTTCATCACGCAGACGACACTTTCGGTGGACGACACGGCCGGGATCGTGGCGGCGCTGAAGGCGCGGTTCCCCTCGATCGTCGGGCCGCACAAGGAAGACATCTGCTATGCGACGACCAATCGGCAGGAAGCGGTCAAGGCGATGGCGCCGAAGATCGAGGCGCTGCTTGTGATCGGTGCGCCCAACTCGTCTAACTCCCGCCGGCTGGTCGAGGTCGGCAAGCGCGCCGGGTGCCGCTATGCGCAACTGGTGCAGCGCGCGGGGGACATCGACTGGCGGGCACTGGACGGCGCGGGCGCGGTGGGCATCACCGCGGGCGCCTCGGCCCCCGAGGAGCTGGTCGAAGAGGTCATCGATGCCTTCCGAAGCCGCTATGAAGTGACTATGCAGGAGGTCACCACAGCGGTCGAAAACGTCGAATTCAAGGTGCCCCGGGTTCTGCGACAGGGCCCCGAGGCTGTGCGCGCCTGATGGCCCGCGCCCGCGTTCCCCTTCCGGCCGCAGTGCTGGGCGCGGCGGGACTGCTGCCGTTTGCCGCCGGGGCATTGGCGGCGCATGGGCTGATGCCCGGTATCTCGAACCCGTTCACGGGGCTGTTGATTCTGCAGACCTATGGCGCGGCGATCCTAGCGTTCATGGGCGGGTGCCTGTGGGGTTTTGCCGCGCAGGCCGGGCGCGCCGGCTGGCTGGCGCTGGCAATGGCCGTGGTGCCGGGTCTTTGGGCTTTCGGGTCAAACTTCGCCGCCGATGCGATCGAGGCACTGTTTGCGGGCTTCGTCGTTCTGCTGTTGCTGGATGTTGCGCTGACCGGCCAGGGCCTGGGCCCAGCCTGGTGGCTGCGGCTGCGCCTGCCGCTGTCGGCGGGTGTCCTGGTCTGCCTTGGCGCGGGGATGCTTGCGTGAGCGCTGATCCCGCGACCATGGCCTTTTTTGACGAACATGCCGAGGCCTTCGGCGATCATGCCGAGGCGCAGGCCGACCATGCACGCCTGGACGCTTTCGCCGCCAGCCTGCCCGAGGGCGGGCGAGTACTGGACTATGGCTGCGGCACCGGCTGGGCAGCGGCTGCGCTGATCGAAAAGGGCTTTCGCGCGGATCCGACCGACGCCAGCGACGCGATGATCGCCGAGGCCGGCCGCCGCCACGGGCTGACACCGCGCAAGGCTGTTTTTCGTACGCTCTCGGTCCGGCAGCGCTATGACGGGATCTGGTGCTGGAATGCCCTTCATCATGCCGAGCGGGCTGACCGCGCGGCGATCTTCGAACGCATGGGCACCGCGTTGCGGCCGGGCGCGCCGTTGTTCCTGTCGGTGCTCAAGGGCCCGGTGGACTGGCGCGACGACCGCGGGTGCCTTTATTCCCCCTTTCGCGAGGACGAAATGACGGATCTTCTGACCACGAACGGCTTCGACCTGCCGCAATACGACCACGGCACCGGCAGGCTGTTCGATGGGAAGCCGGTTCTGATGCTGTACGTGCAGACGCGCGCTCATGGCTGAGATCGTGGCATATACCGACGGCGCCTGTTCCGGCAATCCCGGCCCCGGAGGTTGGGGCGTGGTCATGCAGGCCCGGGACGGTGATCGCGTAATCAAGGAACGCGAACTGTCAGGTGGCGAAGCGCAGACGACCAACAACCGGATGGAGCTGACCGCGGCGCTGGAAGCGCTGCGCGCACTGGGTAAGCCCACGGCGGTGCGGATCGTGACCGACAGTACCTATGTCCGCGACGGCATCACCAAGTGGGTTCACGGCTGGAAGCGCAACGGCTGGAAGACGGCAGCGAAAAAGCCGGTGAAAAACGCGGAACTGTGGCAAGCGCTGGACGAGGCCGCGCGGGCACATGACGTCACCTGGGACTGGGTGAAGGGCCATGCCGGCCACCCCGAAAACGAGCGGGCGGACGAGCTGGCGCGCGGTGGAATGGCGCCGTTCAAGCGCGCGAGCTGAGGTTCAAGGCGGCGGTGCGAGCGGCGGTCGCCGGATGCCTCCGGCGGGGATATTTTGGGAAAGTGGAAGGCGGGGGCGGCGTCAGCCGTCCCGCAGGGTGGTCCAGAGCCAGAGGGCGGCTAGGGCGCCTAGAATGCCGCCCAAAAGGCCGACGAAGGCGCCGAGCAGCCAGAGACCCAGCCACAGCACCGCGTATCCGATAAGGGCGCCGCCCGCGCCCAGTGCGATCGCGAGCGGCGTGCCGAGCCGCAGTTCCATGGCGCGTTCTGCCAGCAGGCCGACCACCGCGCCAAGGAAGATCAGAAGCAGGAATTCCATGGGGCGCTTCCCTTTCGTTGCCGGGCGCAGTCTAGCGCGGGTTGGCCACGGCGGGAACCGCTCAGCCGAGGCGGGTGCCTTGGGGAAGCGCTGTGCCGCGCAGGAAGCTGTCCGTGTCCTGTACCGCGCGGCCCGCCCGCTGGGCGCGGGTGATCTGGACCGCGCCGGTGCCGCAGGCGACGGTGAAGTCGTGCAGAACCGTCCCGGGGGTGCCGGACCCGTCCACACGGCGTGCGCCGAGCAGCTTGATGCGGTCACCGCCGGCATCGGTCCATGCGCCGGGGAAGGGGGCGAGGCCGCGGATCTGCCGGGTGATCTGCTCTGCAGGCTGGGCCCAGTCCACGCGTGCTTCGGCCTTGTCGATCTTGGTGGCGTAGGTCACACCGTCCTCGGGTTGGGGCACTTCGGGCAGCGGCAGGCGGGCAAGTGTTTCCACGATGAGCTTCGCGCCGATCTGCGCGAGCCGGTCGTGCAGGTCGCCGGTGGTTTCCTCGGGGGCGATAGGCGTGGCCGCGCGGCTGAGAACGGGGCCGGTGTCCAGCCCTGCCTCCATTCGCATGATGCAAACGCCGGTTTCAGCATCCCCGGCCATGATCGCACGGTGGATTGGTGCCGCCCCGCGCCAGCGCGGCAGCAGCGAGGCGTGAATGTTCAGGCACCCCTGCGCCGGTGCATCGAGCACCGCGCGCGGCAGGATCAGCCCGTAGGCCGCGACGACGGCCAGGTCGGCGTTCAACGCCGCAAATTCCGCCTGTTCCTCGGGGCCTTTCAGGCTGGCCGGGTGCCGCACCGGCAACCCCAGTGCCTCGGCGCGGGACTGGACGGGGGATGGGCGCGGCTTCTTGCCCCGGCCCGCCGGGCGCGGCGGCTGGGTGTAGACGCAGACGATCTCATGTCCGGCCCCGTACAGCGCGTCGAGCGCGGGCACGGCGAAGTCCGGGGTTCCCATGTAGATCAGACGCATCAGCTGCTCCTTTTCGCCGCGCGTTGCCGCTTGGCGTGCTTTTGCAGCAACATCCGCCGCTTGACCGGACCCAATCGGTCGATGAACAGACGCCCCTCCAGGTGGTCGACCTGGTGTTGCAGAGAGCGGGCCCAAAGGCCGGTCAGGTGCTGCTCTCGCCGCTCACCTTCCTCGTCCAGCCATTCGACGGTGACTTCGCGCGGGCGGACCACGTCGGCCCAGACGCCGGGAAGGTTCGGACTGCCCTCCCGTCCCGGCTCGGTTTCCAGCGACCATTCCAGGATCTTTGGGTTGGCCATGCGCAGCGGCGTGCGGTCGGCCCCGGCATCGACGACCACGACGCGCTGGTCAAGGCCCAACTGGGGCGCGGCGAGGCCGACGCCGGGCATGGCGTACATCGCGTCGAGCATCTCGTCCCACAGAGCACGGACCGCGTCGTCCACGGCTGCGACGGGCGTTGCGACCTGGGACAGGCGCTTGTCGGGGTACATGACGTAGGGACGGGGCAGGGGACCAAACGCCCGCGGATCAGCCGCGGGCGCGCTCCTTCTTCAGTTTCTTCATCTTCTGCGTGACCATCGTGCGCCGCACCGGGCTGAGATAGTCGATGAAAAGTTTGCCGTTCAGGTGGTCCAGTTCGTGCTGGGCGCAGATCGACCACTGGCCGTCGAACTCGCGCTCTTGCAGCTTTCCATTCTCGTCCAGGTAGGACAGGCGGATCTTCTCGTGCCGGTCGACCTCGGCGTAATAGTCGGGGATCGACAGGCAGCCCTCTTCCGAAGTGACGATCTCGTCCGAAGCCCAGGTGATCTCGGGGTTGATGCAAACCGTGGGGGCGGTGCCGGGTTCGTCCCGCTCACAGTCCATGGTGAAGATCCGGCGCAGTACGCCGATCTGCGGCGCGGCCAAGCCGATGCCCGGGGCGTCGTACATGGTTTCCAGCATGTCCTCGGCCAGCGCGCGCACGTCGTCGTCCACCGTTTCGACGGCGGGGACGACCTTGCGCAGGCGCGGGTCGGGATGGATCAGAATGGGCCTCAACGTCATGCGCAGGCACTTAGGCGATCCGGCGCGCCGCTGCAAGCACCCCGGCGCTCGGCGCGGGGTTGCGGGGGACGCCAAGAACGCTAGGTTGAGCCGGTAATTCAGACGGGCACACCACACATGATTTTCGACTTCGACAAGCCGATCGACCGTCGGCGCACGAACACCTCGAAATGGGACGGCATGCAGGCCGCGACCGGAGTTTCGCCCGAGGACGGGCTGGCGATGTGGGTCGCCGACATGGACTTCGAGGCACCGCCGGCTGTTAACGCGACCTTGCACGCGCTGGCCGATCACGGCGTGCACGGATATTTCGGCGACGACCGCGCCTACAAAGCGGCGATCCAGGGCTGGTTGGCGAACCGGCACGGCTGGCAGGTTCAGCCTGAGTGGATCCTGTCGGCGCCCGGCCTGGTGTCGGCGGTGGCGATGTGCCTGCAGGCCTTGACCGAGAAGAGCGACGGCATCGTCCTGTTCACCCCTGTCTACCATGCGTTCCACCGGATCATTGCGGCGAACGACCGCCGCGTCGTGGAAAGCCCCTTGGCGCTGGACGAGGGGCGTTACGCCATGGATCTCGACGCACTTGCGGCGCAACTCGACGGCAGCGAACGGATGGTGATCCTCTGCTCGCCCCACAATCCCGGTGGCCGCGTCTGGTCCGAGACGGAACTGCAGGCGCTAGGTGCATTCTGCGTGGAACACGACCTGCTGCTGCTGTCCGACGAGGTCCACATGGACCTGGTCTACCCCGGCAACCGCCATCGCATGACAGCGCTGGCCGTGCCGGGGATCGAGGATCGGCTGATCACGCTCTACGGTCCGGCCAAGACCTTCGGAATCAACGGCGGGCTGAACGGCCAGATCCTGATCGAGAACGAGGCGATGCGCAGCAAGGTGGCGCATGCCCTGTCGGCCGCGGGCCTGGGCCTGAACCGGCTGTCGGCCATGATGACCACCGCCGCGTTCGCACACGGGGCTGGGTGGGTGGACGCGCTGGTCGCTTACCTGGACGAGAACCGCCGCATGTTCCAGGATCGGGTGAACGCGTTGCCCGGCATTACCTGCATGCCGCTGGATTCGACTTATCTTGCCTGGGTCGATTTCTCGGGCACCGGGATGGAGCGCGAGGAGTTCACCCGCCGCGTCAAGCAAGAGGCACGGATCGCCGTGAACGAAGGCCCCGTTTTCGGCGCGGGCGGCGAGACTTGGTTGCGCTTCAACCTTGGCACCCGCCGGGCGATCGTGGCGGACGCGCTGGAACGGCTGGAGCACGCATTCGCCGACCTGCAATAGGCGGCTGACGGCCGGGCTTGCATGCGGCCCGAATCGGGGCCAGCTTAATATCCCGGCCGATTCCCGGTCCGGTTGCATCTCATTCTGCCCGCATCCGGGCCGCGAAAGCCGTTTTGATGACGAAAGCCGCAGATCCTTCCGCCGTGCCCCAGTCCACATGGTTGGACAAGGCGACCCCGCCGCGCGTTGTCACGTTGGTGATGATCGCGGGGCTCGGCGCACTGAACATGAACATCTTCCTGCCGTCGCTTCCGGCAATGGCGCAGTATTTCCATGCGGATTATGCGCTGGTGCAGCTGGCGGTGTCGGCCTACCTGGGTGTGACGGCAGCACTGCAGCTGATCATCGGTCCGCTGTCGGACCGTTACGGCCGGCGGCCGGTGATGCTGACCGGACTGGCGATCTTCATGCTGGCGACCGTGGGCTGCCTGCTTGCGACCAGCATCACCACGTTCCTTGTGTTCCGCATGATACAGGCGACCGTGGCAACGGGGATCGTGCTCAGTCGGGCGATCGTGCGCGACATGGTCAGCGCGGACAAAGCGGCGTCGATGATCGGATATGTCACCATGGGCATGTCGCTGGTGCCGATGGTCGGACCGGTGCTTGGCGGGCTGCTGGGCGAGGCGTTCGGTTGGAAATCCACGTTCATGTGTACGCTGGTGTTCGGGGTAATCGTGTGGGGGATCGTCTATCTCGACATGGGCGAGACGAACCGCACCGCTTCGACCAGTTTCGGCGCGCAGTTTCGCAGCTATCCCGAACTCGTGCGCTCGCGCCGGTTCTGGGCCTATGCGCTGATCGCGGCGTTCGCCTCGGGCGGGTTTTTCGCCTTCTTAGGGGGCGGTCCCTATGTCGCGACGCAGGTACTGGGCATGTCGCCCGGGCAGACAGGGCTCTACTTCGGGTTCATAGCGGTGGGCTACATGGTCGGGAACGGCCTGTCGGGACGGTACGCGGAACGGGTGGGCCTGAACGGCATGGTGATGGCCGGGTCGGTCATTGCGGCAAGTGGTATCGCACTGGCGACGCTGTTGTTCCTGATCGGGTGGCAGTCGCCGCTCAGCCTGTTCGGACCGATCCTGTTCGTGGGTCTTGGCAACGGACTGACCCTGCCCAGCGCGAACTCGGGGGTGGTTTCGGTACGCCCGCATCTGGCGGGGTCTGCATCGGGGCTGGGCGGTGCGCTGATGATTGGCGGCGGTGCGGCGCTGTCGGCGGCAACCGGCGCGCTGCTGGGGCCGGATACTGGCGCCTGGCCACTACTCCTGATGATGCTGGCGACGCTCAGCATGGGGATCGTCGCGTCGGCCTATGTCGTGCACCGCGCCCGAGTGGTCGAGGCGGAAGGGGGCGATCCGCTCTGATCCGCGGTTGACATTAATGAGAAACATCGTGATCCATTTTCGCAACGCCTTGAAATTTAGTTGCGCAAGGATCTACCGATGAGCTTCCGCGTCCAGCCCGCGCCGCCCGCCCGCCCGAACCGCTGCCAGTTGTTCGGCCCCGGTTCGCGGCCCGCGATCTTCCCAAAGATGGCTGCCTCGGCTGCCGATGTGATCAATCTCGACCTCGAGGACAGTGTCGCGCATGGCGACAAGGATCAGGCCCGCGCGAACGTCATCGCCGCGACAAGGGACATCGACTGGGGCAACAAGACCCTCTCGGTGCGGATCAACGGGCTGGACACGCCGTTCTGGTATCGCGACGTGGTGGACCTGCTGGAGCAGGCGGGCGACCGGTT
>JBFHFG010000002.1:0-21516 GCA_041583815.1 Halovulum sp. | reverse complement strand
TCGACAAAGGTCGGGCGGCTGCTGGTGCCGCAGCCCGACATGGCGCTGAGCGCCGACCCGAGCGCGGGGATATTCGAGGATCCGCTGCCGTTCTCGCTGACCAACGACTACACCTATGACGGCATCATGCGTTCGGTCGAGGACAGTCTGCAGCGGCTGGGGCTGGCTTCGGTCGACATTCTGCACATCCACAATATCGACCCGGCGAACCATGCGCCGGACGCATTGGAGGCGCTGTTCCGCACCTGCATGACCGACGGATACCGCGCGCTGGAGCAGTTGCGCGCCGAAGGGACGGTCAAGGCACTCGGGGTGGGGAACAACAGCCTGACGATGTGCCAGCGCTTCGCCGAGGAAGGCGACTTCGACGCCTTCATGATGGCAGGGCATTTCCATCTGCTGGACCAGCCGGCTGCCGAGAGCTTTCTGCCCGAGTGCGCGCGGCGGGGCATCTCGATTCTGCTGGGCAGCGTCTTTGCCTCGGGGCTGCTGGTCGAGAATGCCGCGCCGGATGCGCGGTACATGTACGGCAAGGCGCCGGCCGACGTGTTGGCGCGTCTCACCCGTCTGCGGGGACTCTGCGCGGATCACGGCGTCAGCCTTACCGCCGCGGCGCTGCAATTCCCCCTGACGCACCCCGCCGTGGCCTGCGTGGTCCCGGGCATGCGAACTTCCGCCGAAGTGCGGGAGTGCGCGGAGGCTTTCGCCGCGCCGCTTCCTGCCAGTCTTTTCAAGGACATGCAGGAGGTCGGGCTGATCGACAAGCGGGTGCCGATCGGTTGAATGCAAGATCGTACATTATCAAACGTAATATGTTGTTTGGTTATGAGATGTTGATGTAGATTTCCTTCATCTGAGGAGGAAATCATGTCAAATAAGACAACCGGAATCGCCGTACTGACATCAGCCCTCGCCCTGCTGGCGGGGGCCGCCGGCGCCCAGCAGATCACGCTGGACGTGGTCGCTTGGAAAGGGAACGAGGCACAACCGGCCGGGCTGCCGGAGCTGTTCGAGAAGTTCGAAGCCGAAAACCCGGACATAAACATCGACCTGACGTATGTTTCACGTAAGGACGTCGACAAGCTGATCCCGCCACGGCTTCAGGGCGGCAACCCACCCGATGTGACCATGGTCGACAGCGCGTTGGTCAAGCTGTGGGGCGGAGCGGGTTTCCTGGCCGATCTGGGCACCGACAGCGACTGGTACGAGCGGATCGACCCGACCCTACGCAAGATACTCGGCAGTGGCGACGCGATGTACATCATGCCGCTGGAAAACATCGGCATGGGCAACTTCGTGAACATGGATCTGCTGCGCGCGGCGGGCATCGACGCGGTGCCGCTGACCATCGAGGACACCACCGCCGCCTGCGCCGCGCTGAAGGACAGCGGTGTGAACCCGATGATCTTCGCGGGTGGATTCCCGGCGATGCTGTGGGTCGGCGCGAACGGGCTGGACCCCGCGGGAACCGCACCGGGTGACTTCGGCACGGGCGATACCAGTTTTGTGGAGTCTGAGGCGTTCGATACCTCGCTCGATACTGTGCGAGAGCTGGTCGACGCGGGGTGCTTCGACCCGGAATTGCAGGCGGGCCTGGACCCCTGGTCCACCGCACTCGAAGAATTCAAGTCAGGCCGCTCGGCAATGCTGCCGCACGGCGCCTGGAACATAAAAAGCTTCTCGGCAATCGAGGGGCTTGATTACGTCTTTGCGCCGATGCCCTCGCGCTTCGGGGACGACGGGATGGCGCTGGACCTGGTCGGTCCCGGATGGGCGATCCCGCGCGATGCCGAGCACGCCGATGCCGCCCGTCGCTTCGTCGACTTCTTCACGCTCGAAGAAAACCTTTCGGTGTTCCTGACCGAAGAGGGCGCGTTCAGCCCCTTCACCGGCGGCGCCAGCGGCTTGCCCGAACTGGCCGGGCCTTACGAGGCCGCCCGCGCGGCGGGGGCGGTGACCTTGTGGCCTTTCTCGACGCTGGAATGGCCGAAGGTGCTGCAGACCGAGTGGGAGGACAGCCTGACCGGTTTCCTGCTGAACCTGGATGGCGCGAACGAGGAAACGCTTCAGCGCTGGGATTACGCGGTCGAGGACAGTCTCTGACCTGATCCCCATCGGAACCGCCGCCCGCCGGCACATGGCGGGCGGCCCCAGACAGCAGTGACAGGAGGCCCGGATGCGCGCCCGCCGCTCGCTCTACCTGTTCACGATCCCGGCCCTTGTCGTGCTGGGCGTGTTCTTCGTCTACCCGATCGTCCTGACCTTCCAGATGAGCCTGACGAACTTCGCCGGGATCGGCGCGGCCGAGCCGGTGGGCTGGAAGAACTACGACCGCATCTTCTCGCGCCCGCGCTATACCGAGGCGATCCAGGTCACGGTCTGGTTCACGGTGATCGTCGTGGCTGCGCTGAACGTGACGGGACTGTTCTTCGCCGCCATGCTGCACCGGCTGCCGGCGATCCGGAACTTCAGCCGCGCGGCGCTCTACACGCCCGCGATGATGTCTTTCGTCGTCGTCGGCTACGTCTGGCAGTTCCTCTATTCGCCGATCAACGGCGGGATCAACGTGGCGCTGCGCGACCTTGGTCTTGGCGCGCTGGAGCAGAACTGGCTGGGCGATCCGGACATCGCGCTCTACGCGGTCGCGTTCACGCAGATCTGGATGTTTACCGGCTTCACCTGCGCGATCTTCCTGGCCGGGTTCGCGGGCATCCCCTCGGACATAGAGGAGGCGGCGAAGCTTGAGGGCGTCACCTCGTGGCAGTGCTTCCGGCATGTCGAGCTGCCGCTGCTGGCCCCCTCGATCACCGTCAGTGTGATCCTGACGACCATCGGCACGCTCAAGACCTTCGAGCTGCCGTTCATCCTGACCAAGGGCGGGCCGGACGGCGCAACGCGGGTGCTGTCGATCGAGATCATCGACAACCTGTTCGCGCAGTACAAGTTCGGCTTCGCCAGTGCGTTGGCGATCATCATGCTGATCCTCGTGCTGGCCGTTGCCTTTGTCCAGAACCGTGTCCTGCGCAGCCGGGAGAATGTCACATGAGCCTGACCCAGACTGCCAACGCCCCGGCGCGGTATGCGGACCGCGCGCTTCTTAAAAAGCGCGCCCGGTCCTGGGCAATCCATGCCGTCATGCTGCTGCTGGTGGCGATCATGCTGCTGCCGCTGGTCTACATGGTGATGATGTCCTTCAAGACTGCCACCGAGATCGCGCAGGACCCGCTCGGGTTGCCGTCGAGCCTTTACATGGGGAACTATGCCAAGACGCTGGCCTCGATGGGCTACGTCCGCTCGGTGCTGAATTCGCTGGGGATCACGGTCTCGGTGATCGCGGTTGTGGTGCTGGTCGGGGCAATGGCGGCCTATCCGCTGGCGCGCATCCAGAACCGGTGGAGCCGCGCGATCGTCATGGTCATGGCGCTGGGGTTGGCGACACCGAACTTCGTTACCATCACTCCGATCTACGTGATCTTCCGCGACCTCGGGCTGCTGGACAGCTATCTCGGCATCGTGCTGGCGTTCGCGGCGCTGAAACTGCCCCTGGCGGTGTTTTTCTACACTGGCTTCATCGCCGCGATCCCGATGGAACTGGAAGAGGCGGCGCGGCTGGACAATTGCAACAACTGGCAGGTGTTCTGGTACGTGATCCGTCCGCTGCTGGCGCCGGTCACGGCGACCCTGTCGCTGTTCGTGATGCTGATGGTCTGGAACGACTTCACCTATCCGCTGCTGCTGCTTCAGGACGAGGCGAAGTTTACCGTGATGATCGCGGTCTACCGGACCGTGGGCAATACCGGGATCGACCCGACGCTGCTGTTCCCGGCGGCGGTTCTGGGTTCCTTGCCGCTGCTGATCCTGTTCGCGGTGTTCCAGCGCCGCATCGTTTCTGGTGCGACGGCCGGGGCGGTGAAATGAGCGGGGTGCTGCAAGACAGGGTGGTGATCGTCACCGGCGCGGGTGCTGGGATCGGGCTTGGGATTCTGCGGCAGGCGCTTGCCGCCGGGGCCCGGGTGACCGGCTTCGACGTCTCGACCGAGGGCCGGTCGCGGATAGAGGCCGAGGGGGCCGGGTTCGCGCAGGTGGACGTGGCTGATCCCGAGGGATTTGCGGAGGCGATCCGGTCGGTGCATGCACAGCAAGGCCGGCTCGACGGGCTTGTGAACAACGCCGGTGTGACAGAGACCGCGCCGTTCCTGAAACTGGACCTTGCGTTGGCCGAACGGCTCTGGCGGATCAATCAGCGCTCGGTGCTGGTGGGTTGCCAGGCAGCGGCGAGGCTGATGGTGGCGGACGGGCGCGCGGGGGCATTGGTCAACATTGCTTCGAACCACGCCCGCGCGACCGATGCGGGGTTCGAAAGCTATGCCGCGACCAAGGGGGCGATCGCCGCGATGACCCGCGCGATGGCCTGGAGCCTTGGGCCGCACGGCATTCGGGTCAATTCGCTTTGTCCGGGACTGACGATGACCGAGAAGGTGCGCGAACTGGCCGCCGATCCGGCGCTGGCGCAGGCGTTTCGCGACTGGCACGCGACCGGCGAGGTCAGCAGCGTGGATGATATCGGCGCGGCGGCGGTCTATCTGCTGGGCGACGGCTCCGCCGCGCTGACCGGGGCCGAGATCGTGGCCGACCGCGCGATGTCGGCCCGTCTGGGCGCGGGCGTCCGGGTGAACGACTGAGCGGGGGGCAGCGTCAGCTGCTCGAGAACCAGATCTTGCGGCCCTCGTCATCCTCGGTCCGGTGCAGGTTCATCTCGAGGTGATACATGTCTGGCCGGTACAGCACTTCGATGAACTGGATCGGCCGGTTGCTGGCGTCGCGCACAAGGCGGCTGACCTTGAGCAGCGGTGCGCCCACCGGCGTCTTCAGCGCGCCGGCGACGATCGGCTCGGCGGCCACGGCAGTGACCGTCTGGCGCGCGGCCTCGATCTGGTGGCCGGATGCCTCTATCAGGCGCAGGATCGGGTTTGCGGTCAGGTCGCCCGCGTCAAAGGTGCGCCCGATACGCTCCGGCAGGTAGCTGAGGATGTAGGAAAACGGCTCCCCCCCGCGAGAGCGGCGGCGCTCGGCGCGCTGAACCAGTGCGCCTTCGTCCAGTTCCAGAAGTTCACGGATCTCGGCGGTGGGGGTGACGTAGTCCAGCGACAGCACGTCCACCGTCGTAGTCGCCGCAATGTTGACCAGGTTCTCCAGCAGGCCCGAGAACCCGTCGGGCACAGGCCGGTCGGGTGCGGTGTAGGAGACGGTCGTGCCGCGTCCGCGGTTGCGTGTCACCAGCCCCTCTTCGGCCAGTTCGTTCATGCTGCGCTTGGCCGTGATCCGCGATACGCCGAAGGCCGAGGCCAGTTCTTCCTCGCTGGGCAGTCGTTGATCCTTGCGCAGCATCCCCGACAGTATCTGGTGCCGGTAGTGCAGGTAGATCTGGTAATAGAGAGGCGTCGGGTTGTTCGGGTCCAACTCGACGGCGGCGATCGGTGGTTTCTCGGTCACGACACTTTGCCAGTATTCTGTCCGCTGCCGTGGGCGCGCCATCCCGGCGGCAGGCCGGCGTCGGCGACGAAGCCGAAGATAGGCGCATCGGGCAGGGCTTGTTTCAGGTCGTTGCGCACGTCGATCAGCTGCGAAAGGTCTATTCCGGTGTTGTAGCCCATGGAATCCAGCATGAACACCAGATCTTCCGTGACGATATTGCCGCTGGCACCCGGCGCGAATGGGCAGCCGCCCAGCCCACCCAGCGAGGCATCGAGCGTGGTGATCCCGCAATCCAGCGCAGCCAGCGCGTTCGCAAGGCCCAGCCCGCGGGTGTTGTGCAGGTGTACGCCGGTGATCCGTTCTGCGCCAATGGCCCGCTGAACGCCCCCGATGCGTGCGCGGATGGCGCCCGGATCGGCCATGCCGGTGGTATCCGACAGCCCGACTTCATCGGCGCCTGCGTCCATCAAGGCTTCTGCAAGGCGCACGACGGTCGTTTCGGGAACGTGGCCTTCTATGGTGCAGCCGAAGGCGGTCGCGATGCCCACCTCGATGCTGGGGCGCTGGCCTTCGGGTTGGGCATCGACCGCGGCGCGGACGGCGCGCACCTCGTCGATCATCTGGGCGTGGGTTCGATTTACGTTGCGGCGCGAATGCGTCTCGCTGGCGGATACCGGGATGGACAGCTTGTCCACGCCTGCGGCGATCGCCGCCTCGGCGCCACGCAGGTTCGGGACAAGGACCGCGACCGCAAGGCCGGGCAGCGACTTTGCGTGCGCGACCAGTGCCTCGGTATCGGCCATCTGTGGCAGGCGCTTGTAGCTGACGAAGGAGCCGACCTCGATCTCGGGCACGCCTGCCGCCGCCTCGGCCGTGATCCAGCGCTTCTTCACGTCCAGGTCCACAAGGAATTCCAGGCTTTGCACCCCGTCGCGAGGGCCGACTTCGCTGATGGTTATCACTGGGGCTTCCATTTTAGTTTGATCTATTGGTATGCTATTATATCATTTGCGAGCGCAAGGCAATCGGAGCGGGCATGGGACATCTGGCAGGCATTCGGGTTCTGGAGTTTTCTCACATGGTCATGGGGCCGACTGTGGGCATGATCCTGGCGGACCTGGGGGCCGAGGTGATCAAGGTCGAGCCGTTGGGCGGCGACAAGACCCGTTCGCTTCCCGGTTCGGGTGCTGGCTATTTCGCGATGTACAACCGGAACAAGCGCAGCGTGGTGTTGGACCTGAAATCGCCAGAGGGCATGGAAGCCGTGCGCGCGCTGCTGAAGCGGTCCGACGTGATGGTCGAGAATTTCCGGGGCGGGGCGCTGAACAAGCTGGGCCTTGGCTATGACGACGTAAAGGCGATCAATCCCGGCATCGTCTACCAGTCCTGCAAGGGGTTCCTGTCGGGCCCCTACGAGAACCGCACCGCGCTGGACGAGGTCGCGCAGATGATGGGCGGGCTGGCCTACATGACCGGTCCCAGCGGGCGACCGCTGCGTGCGGGGGCCAGTGTGATCGACGTGACCGGCGCGATGTTCGGGGTGATCGGCATCCTGTCCGCGCTGCTGGCGCGCAAGGACACCGGGCAGGGAGCAGAGGTGCGTGCATCGCTGTTCGAAACCACGGCCTTCCTGGTCGGGCAGCACATCGCGCAGGGCGCTGTCACGGGGACGCCCGCGCCGCCAATGCCCGAGCGGATCTCGGCCTGGGCAGTTTACGATGTGTTCGATACGTCTGACGGGCAGATGTTTGTCGGGGTGGTCAGCGACGGCCAGTGGAAGGCGCTTTGCGGGGCGTTCGGGCTGAGCGACTGGGGCGGCGATCCGGGAATGGCCGACAACAGGGGGCGCGTCGCCCGGCGCGACGAGATCATGCCCCGGCTGCGCGGCATGTTTGGCGCGCTGAGCACCGCAGCGTTGAGCGACCGGCTGGAGGAGATTGGTCTGCCCTTCGCGCCGATCCGCAAACCGGACGACCTGCTTGACGACCCACAGCTTGCCGCCGGGGGGCTGCACGAGATGGAACTGCCCGATGGCAAGCGCGTCCGGCTGCCAGCGTTGCCGCTGGAATTTGACGGCGCGCGCCCGGCGCTGAGATCCTCCCCGCCCAAGGCGGGGGCCGACACCGCCGATATCTTGGCGGAGCTGGGGCTAGGCTGAGATGGGCCAAACACTCTACCAGAAGATCCGGGCCGCGCACGAGGTGCGGCGGTTCGAGGATGGCTCGTCACTGGTCTACATCGACCGGATCATGCTGCACGAGCGGACCGGCTCGATCGCTCTGTCGAACATGATCGACGAGGGGCGCGGGATCATGACGCCCGAGATGGTGTTCTCGACCATCGATCATATCGTGGATACCCGGCCGGGACGGCCCGACGGCACGCGAATGCCTGGCGGGCAGGTCTTCCTCGACGAGATGCGGCGCACCACAGGCCAGCTTGGCCTGCGGCTGTTCGGCACCGATGATCCGCGGCAGGGCATCGTGCATGTCATCGCGCCCGAACAGGGGATCGCGTTGCCGGGGATCACCATGGTCTGCCCGGACAGCCACACATGCACGCTGGGCGGCCTGGGCGCGCTGGCCTGGGGTATCGGCTCGACCGATTGCGAACATGCGCTGGCGGCGCGGACGTTGCGGATCGCCGGGCATCGGCAGATGCGGATCCGGCTCGAGGGCAGGCGGCCCGGCTGGCTGACGGCGAAGGACATCATCATCCACCTGATCTGCCGCTTCGGTGCGGGGTTCGGTGCCGGTCACGTGATCGAGTTTGCCGGGCCCGTAGTCGAAGCGATGGAGGTCGAGGAACGGCTGACGCTCTGCAACATGGGGGTGGAATTCGCGGCGTTCACGGCTCTGGTAGCGCCGGATCGCAAGACGTTGGACTACGTGCAGGGCCGGGCCTTTGCCCCCCGCGCCGAAGATGTGCCCGAGGCCGAGGCGCAATGGCTGGCGCTCACAAGCGACGCGGATGCAGCTTTCGATCGGGACATCGTGGTGGACGTTTCGGAGATCGCGCCGACGGTAAGCTGGGGAACCAGTCCGGAACATGCGACCCCGGTGGACGGGCTGCTGCCCGGCGGGCCGGGGCTGGAGGCGGCCTATCGCTATGCTGGTCTGGAACCGGGAACGCCGATCCTGGGCCAGCCCATCGACGGCGCCTTTATCGGCTCGTGCACGAACAGCCGGTTGAGCGACTTGCGCTGTGCCGCCGCGCTGCTGCGCGGGCGCAAGGTGCCCGACGGCGTGCGGGCGGTCTGCGCGCCCGGCTCGACGGCGGTCAAACTTGCTGCCGAGGCCGAGGGGCTGGACGCCGTGTTTCGCGAGGCCGGGTTCGAGTGGCACGAGGCGGGATGCGCGTTCTGCTTCTATGCGGGCGGCGAGACGTTCCCCCCGGGTGCGCGAGTGGTGTCGTCAACCAACCGCAATTTCGAGGGGCGTCAGGGACCGGGCGTCAGGACCCATATCGCAAGCCCCGAGACTGTCGCGTGGAGCGCGGTCAATGGGCGGATCAGTGACGTGCGCGAGGTGCTGTCATGAAAGGGTTCACCGCCCATACCGGTGTCGCACTGCCGCTGATGACGGACAACATGAACACCGACGTCATCATCCCGTCGCGCGAGATGAAGCGCGTCTCGAAAGTCGGGCTGGCAGATGGTCTTTTCGCCAATATCCGCTATGCGGACGGCAAGCGGCAGCCGGACCCGGCGTTTTTGCTGAACCGGGCGGAGTATGCTGATGCCTCGGTGCTGATGCTGGGGCGGAACGCGGGCTGCGGCTCGTCCCGGGAACATGCGGTCTGGGCGCTGGCGGACTACGGGTTCCGAGCGGTGCTGGCCGAAAGCTTTGCGACGATCTTTCACGACAATTGCGTGGCGAACGGGATCGTGCCGGTCGCACTGCCACGTGCGACGTTGGACAGGATCGCTGACTGGGTCATGGACAACCCATCGGAGCGGCAGGTGACGGTGGACCTGAGCGCCGGCCACGTGGAAGCGGACGGAGCACATGTTTTCGAAATCGCTCCGCTGGCGCAGCGGATGCTGATCGAGGGGCTGTCGCCCATCGACCTGACGCTGGAGGACCGCCCGCTGATCGATGCGTTCACCGAGGCCGACCGCGCCCGGCGCGGCTGGCTTTACCGCGCGGGGCAGGGCTGAGGGATCAGCCCGCCGCTGCCGGGAACAATGCCTTGAACCGCGGCATCCATTCGGCGCCATCCACCCATTCCAGAAGCGTCGTTCCATCCAGCGGACGATCGCGCTGAGGCTCGACGCACGCCCAGGCGAGGGCGAGGTTGCACGAGATCGGAACCGGGCCGTCGCTGCGCTCTCCGGCAACCAAAGGCAGTAGTGTCGGCATCCCGGTGCCCAGCATGGCGATGGCGTCGCAGTCTAGTTCTTGCAACTCACGCATCGACTCCAGTGTCGCCGCCCCTGTCATGGCGTAGATCGGGTGGAATTTCTCGGTCACCAGCTTCGGGCCGGTACAGGCAACGACCTCGTAGCCGAAGCTTTCCCAGTAGGGCACGCATTTGGCGTTCAGCGTGTCGGGGTAGGGCGAGAGCAGGGCGATCTTCTTCGCACCGATCGCGTCGAGCGCCTTTACCGTCGCGGCGGCCGCGGTCCAGCAGGGCATGCCGTGCGCCTGCGAGATCTCGGCCATCAGGCGTTGCTCGGTTTCTCGGCCGATCAGGTAGGACGCGCCCGTGCAGCCGATACCGATCACGTCGATCGGGGCGTTGGCGAATTGTTGCGCCGTTTCTACGAATCGCGTGGTGTAATCGACCAGTCGTTCCTCGATGGTGCCCTTGTCGCTGGTCAGCCGCGCATTGATCATCGACCAATCAGCTGGCAGCAGAGACCAGAACTCCGGCTCGACGGTGGTGTTCGCCTGCGGGGTCAGCATCCCGATGATGCCGCCCTCGCCATAATCCGACTGGCTCATGCGGTTCCTTTCAGCAGTTCGAGCGCCTCGGCGCAGGTGAGGCAGGTGGCGACCGTCGACAGGTCCGCAATCGCAGTCTGGTGCACCTGTTCCGAGAAAGCGCCGCAGCCGTCGCTGAGGACATAGGTGCGGAAATCGCGCAGGTGCGCGTCGCGAACGGTCGAGGCGACACCGCCGTTGGTGACGATGCCGCAAATGAAAAGCGTATCGATCCCCGCCTTGCGCAGCACCCATTCCATGCGCGTCATGTAGAAGGCGGAATAAGCGACCTTTTCGATGGTGAAGTCCGCCGGTTGCAGCATGTCGACAAGCTGGTGCCCCCATTCGCCGGGGGTGAAGTCACCTTTCCCGAGGAATGGACGCAGGGATTTCAGATGTGGCGAGATCAGCGGCTCGCCGCCCTTTCCGGGAACCAGCGTAAACTGGGTGGAGAGGATCGTTCCGCCCGCCTCGCGCATCACTTGCACGACCGGGGCGACGCGTTCCGGCAACGCGGCGATCTGCGGCGATGTCTGTCCCGCGCGCCCGTAAGCGCCTGCGGGATCAAGGAAATCGTTCTGAAGATCGACGATCAGAACGGCACTGGTTTTCGGGTCTGGGGGAATGTTGTTCATGGCTCCGATCAAGTGGCTTGACAGCTTCTAAAAAGATATAAGAGTATATCCTTATGTCAATTCACATTCCCCCCGCCCGGCAAGGAGGCCCCGCATGAGCAAATCCGTCATCATCGTCGGTGCCGGCCCGGTGGGGCTGACGCTGGCTTGGCGGCTGCACGGGCAGGGCGTTCCCGTCACCGTGTTCGAGGCCGAGGCGGCGGTACCGGATCAGCTGCGTGCCTCAACTTTCCACCCGCCGACGCTGGACATGCTGGACGACAGCGGCATTACCGCCGAATTGATCGCCGCTGGCAGGATCACTCCGCGCTGGCAGATACGCCAGCACGAAAGCCTGGATCGGGCGGAATTCGACTTGGGCGTGCTGAAGGACGACACAGCGCATCCCTATCGACTGCAATGCCGCCAGGCCCGTCTGTGCGAAGCGCTGTTGCGGCGGTTGCCAGCGGACATTGTCCGTTTCTCGACCGAGGTGGAGGCCGTGGGGCAGGACGATAGCGGCGCCTGGGTAGAGGCAGGCGGCGAGCGTCACCAGGCGGACTATGTCATCGGTTGCGACGGTGCGCGCAGCATCGTGCGCGGCGCGATGGGCGTGCACCTGGAAGGGCAGACCTACCCGGAAAGCACGGTGCTTGCGACGACACGGTTGCCTTTCGAAGAGTATATTCCCGGCCTTTCCGGCGTGAACTACATCTGGTTCGCCCAAGGCACCTATTCCTTGTTGCGGTTGCCGGATGTCTGGCGGATTTCGCTGCACCCGACCGAAGGCGAGACCCCGGAGGATGCTCTGACCGACGCCTCGATCCGCACGAAAACCCGCGCTATTGCGCCTCACGCGCCGGAAATCGAGGTAGTCGAGAAACGCATCTACCGGGTGCACCGGCGGATTGCCGAAAGCTATCGCCGGGGCCGACTGCTGCTTGCGGGCGACGCCGCGCATCTGAACAGCCCCAAGGGCGGCATGGGCATGAACGGTGGCATCCACGACGCCTTCAACCTGGCCGACAAGCTGGTGCAGGTGCTGGATGGCGGCGACGACGGGCTGCTGGATCTCTACGAACGGCAGCGCCACCCGATCGCCGCCGAGGAAATCCTGGCACAGGCCGATGCCAATCGTGCGCGGATGAATACCGTCGACCCTGAAAAGCGCCGCGCGCACCTGGCCGAGTTGCAGGCCATCGCTGCCGATCCGGACCGGACGCGGACCTTCCTACTGCGCTCGTCGATGATCGCCGGCCTGCGCCGCGCGGCCGAAATCGCATGACCGGGCGGATGTTGGTCCTGGGTGGTGCGGGCGGCATCGGGCGTTGCCTGGTGCGGATGGCCTGTGACCGGGGCTGGCAGGTTGCCGTTGCGGATCTGGAACCTTCGTTGATCCGGCATCCGGTGCCCGAGGGCGTGGCCGCCCACGGTTTTGCACTGGCGGATCCCGCAGGGCTGGACACCGCACTGGAGGCGGCGGGCGAGTCGTTCGACGCCTTCGTGAACCTCGCCGGTTATGCCGCGCCGTCGGCGCCGCTGGCCGAAGTGAACGATACCGGCTGGCAGGAGGTCATTTCGGGCAACCTGGGCACCGCGTTCCGTGCCGCGCGCGCAGTTGCGCCGCGGCTGCGGAAGGGCGGGGCGATCGTCAATACCGGTTCGGGACTGGGCAGCCACGCGCGCCCCGGTTATGGCGCCTACGCGGTGGCCAAGGCGGGGATCGCGGCGTTGACCCGTCAGTTGGCCGTCGAGATGTCCCCCCACATCCGTGTCAACTGCGTCGCCCCGGCCGCCGTGGACACCGCCTTCCTGACGGGCGGCACCGGCCACGGGGACGAATCCGCCCCGCCCAGACTTGACCGCGCAGCCTATGCCGCCGCCAACCCGATGCGCCGCCTTGCCTTGCCCGAGGACGTGGCCGGCCCGATCCTGTTCCTGACTTCGCCCGATTCCGCGTACATCACCGGCCAGACGTTGCACGTCAACGGTGGCGCCTACATGACCTGAGGACGACCAGACGTGACCTATCAGCATCCGATTTCTGCCCCTGAACGCATAGGCGGCCTTGTCGCGGGCAGCGCCTCGGCCGGGGGCGGTGCGGACATTCCCGTGTGGTATCCGGCGACAGGGGCGCAGGTCTCGACCCTGACCGAGGATGGACCCGAGGCAGTGGATCGTGCCGTTGCCGCCGCACGGCAGGCTTTCGACGCGGGCGGCTGGCCCAAGCTGGGAACCGAGGTGCGGATGCAGGTTCTGCGCCGCTGCCAGGAAATCATCCTGGAACATGCCGACGAACTGGCCCGGCTGGAATGTCTGAACACCGGCCTGCTGCTGCGCGAGCTGAAGACGCGGCACATGGTGCGCGCGGCTTACAATTTCGGCTTCTTCGCCGACTATATCGGTCAGGCGACGGGGCAACGCTACGATCAGGCGGCGGATTACGTAACGACGGTGACCCGCGATCCGGTGGGCGTCGCCGCGCTTATCGCGCCCTGGAATGCACCGGTCGCGCTGGCCTCGATGAAGATCGCCGCTGCGCTGGCGTTCGGGAACACCTGCGTGGTGAAACCGTCCGAGCAGACCCCGCTGGCGGTCGCCCGGCTGGTCGAGCTGTTGCAGGAAGCCTTGCCCGAAGGCGTGCTGAACCTGGTCAACGGACGCGGCACCGTCACCGGCGCGGCGCTGGTGGCACACAAGGGCGTGGACCTGGTCAGCTTCACTGGCGGGACAGAGACCGGGCGCGCGATCATGTCCGCTGCCGGGCAGAACCTGGTGCCCTGCACGATGGAACTGGGCGGCAAGTCGGCCAATATCATTACAGAAAGCGCCGATCTGGACCGGGCGCTGGACGGCGCGCTGCTGGGGATCTTCTCGAACAACGGACAGCAATGCCTGGCGGGGTCGCGGATCCTCGTGCACCGCTCGATCATGGACGAGTTCGTGGGCCGGTTCGTCGAACGCGCCGAGCGCATCCGGGTCGGCGATCCCACCGCGGACGAGACCGAGCTAGGGCCACTGGCCTCGGCCCCGCATCGGGATCGGGTCCTGGGTTTTGCCGACATCGCGCGCGCGGACGGCGGGTCCGTCCTGACCGGCGCGGCCCGGCGCGAGGACCTGGGTGAGGGATATTTCGTGACGCCGACGGCGGTGCGGGCATGCTCGAATGCCGACCGGGTGGCGCAGGACGAGATCTTCGGCCCGTTCGCGACCTTCCTGCCCTTCGACAGCAATGACGAGGCCGTCGCGATGGCCAATGACACCGCCTTCGGACTGGTGGCCTATGTCTGGTCGGACGACCTGCCGACGGTGATGCAGATGACCGACGGGCTGCGCGCGGGCGTACTGTGGGTGAACACCCCGATGATGCGTGAACTCCGCGCACCCTTTGGCGGCTACGGCGCCTCGGGCGTCGGGCGCGAAGGCGGTGCGGCCTGCGAGAATTTCTATACCGAACAGAAGACCATAACGATCCCTCGGCGTCCGGTTCCGCTGCGCGCCCTGGGGCAGACAAACTGACGGCGGAACCCAACAGGAGGCTACACCAATGAAGATGATACGGACCCTGGCAGCGGCGACCGCCCTGCTTGCCGGAAGCGTCGCGGGCGCGGCGGCGCAGGAACTGGTGAAGGTCGCGACCTTCGTTCCCGAACAGTCCACTGGCGTCGCGGGCGTCATCAAACCGTGGATGGAGGCCGTTCAGGCCGATGTCGGCGATGCGGTCCGCATGCAACCCTTCTGGGGTGGTACACTGGGCAAGAGCCCGGTCAAGCAGTTCGAACTGGTGCAGAACGGCGTCGCCGACGTGACGTGGGTACTGCCGTCCTACACCGCCGGCCAGTTCCCCGAGATGAGCCTGTTCGAGCTGCCATTCCTGTTCCGGACCGCCGAGGAAGCCTCGATCGTGGGCTGGAAGCTGCACGAGGCGGGGCTGCTGACCGGCTTTGACGGCGTGCACGTGATCGGCATTTTCGCGACCGAACCGAACGCACTGTTCATGGAAGACCCGATTGCGGGCCTTGAGGATCTGTCGGGCAAGAAGATCCGCTCGGCAGGCGCCATCCAGGCCAAGTGGCTTGAAGAATTCGGCGCGTCGCCGCAGGCGCTGAGCTCGGCCGAGTACAACGAGGCGCTGAACCGGGGCACCATCGACGGCGTGATCCAGGGTTGGACCGGAATGAACACGTTCAAGTCCTTCCCGCTGGTGAACCAGGCGGTCGAAGTGCCCGCCGGAACCATCCCCTTCCTTCTGCTGATGAACGAGGCCAAGTGGAACGGCCTGCCGTCCGAAGTGCAGGAAGCGATGATGACGCATGGCGGCCTGACGATGGCAGAGACCGGCGCAGGCGCCTACACCGCCGCCGGAGAGAAGGTCGTGGCCGCTCAGAAGGAAGAAGGCCGACTGGATATCCTGGCGCCCGACGCCGAAAAGATGGCCGCGCACGAGGAGACCACCAGGGCCGTGCACCAGTGGTGGATCGAGCGGACCGAGAACGGTCAGGCGATCTATGACCAGACGCTGGCCATCCTCGGCGAATTGCGGGGCGAAAGCTGATGGACGGGGGCGCCTCGAACCAGGGGGCCGGCTTGGCACGGCGGATCGACCGGCTGACTCAGACCGTCGCGCTGTCCGGTTTTGCCGGACTGGTGGTCGTGGCGCTCCTGACCTTCTATGACGGCTCGGCACGCTACCTTGGTGTGCCGCGCATCTCAGGCTTCCACGATTATGGCGAACTGGTCTACCCGATCGTCATCGCCAGTTGCTTCCCGGCGGGCCTGCTGCGGCAGAGCAACGTGACCGTTCGCGTGCTGGGCAAGCTGGTCGGGCCGCGCGGCTCGATGGCGCTGGAGGCATTCGCGAGTCTGCTGACACTGGCCTTCTTTGCCGTGCTGGCCTGGCAGTTTGTCGCCCTGACGACGAACTACGCCGAGGCCGGGCGCACCACCCGTACCGTCGAGATCCCGCTGGCAACCTGGTGGTGGATCGCGACCGCGATCATGGCGTTGTGCGTGCCGGTGCAAGCCTATGTCACATGGGCCTGGGCGCGTGCTGCGTGGACTGGTGAGCCGCCCGCGCTGGCCGATCTGAAATCCGGCGATGCCGCCGAAGTTGCATAAGGTAACGCCGTGACCGATCCTTTCCTCGTCGGCTCTCTGGGCCTGCTTGCCATGTTCGCGCTGATCATCCTGCAGGTGCCCGTGGGCGTCGCGATGGGCATTGTCGGCGTCGTCGGTACAGGCCTGATCATCGGCTTCGGCCCCGCGCTTTCACTGCTGGGCACCGAACCTTCGGCGGCGATGGCGTCCGAAGGTCTGGCGGTGGTCGCGATGTTCCTGCTGATGGGCAACCTTGCCAACGTTGGCGGGCTTTCCTCGGAACTGTACAAGCTGGCGCATGTCTACCTGGGCCACCGTAAGGGCGGGCTGATCTTCGCGACCATCGGCGCCTGCGCGGGTTTCGGCGCGGTCTGCGGCAGTTCCGTCGCCACCGCGGCCACGATGGTCAAGATCGCCATGCCCGAGATGATCCAGCGCGGCTATTCGCGTTCGCTGGCGGCGGGCTCCATCGCTTCGGGCGGGACGCTGGGCATGATCATTCCGCCGAGCGTCGTGATGATCCTTTATGCGATTCTGACCGAAAACTCGATCATCACCCTGTTCCTGGCCGCGATCATCCCCGGCATCCTGGCCGTGGTGTTTTACTTCGTCGCCGTCGCGATCACCGTGCGGCTTTACCCCGAAACCGCCCCTGTCGGTCCGCGCAGCACCTGGGCCGAGCGCCGTCAGGTCACGAAGCAGAACTGGGCCGTGCTGCTGCTGGCCGTCGCCGTTTCGGGCGGGATCTATAGCGGTGTCTTCACCGTGACCGAGGCCGCATCCGTCGGCGCGACCATCGCGCTGGGGCTGGCGTTGCTGCGGCGCCGCCTGACCGTGGGTAGCTTCCTGTCCTGCCTCGGCGATACCGCCGCGAATACCGGGCTGATCTTCGTCATCATCATCGGTGCGTCGGTGTTCTCGTACTTCGCCACGCTCTCGGGCCTGCCGATGGCAGCGGTCGCGTGGATCGAGGGGCTGGGCCTGCCTGACTTGTTGGTAATTTTCTGCCTGCTGGGGTTCTACCTTGTGCTGGGCTCGATCTTCGACACGATCGCCGCGATGGTGCTGACACTGCCCTTCGTCTATCCGCTGGTCGTAGGCATGGGATATGACCCGGTCTGGTGGGGCGTGGTCAACGTGGTGGTGATCGAACTGGGCATGATTACTCCGCCTATCGGCATCAACGTCTTCGTGCTGCACGCGATGGCCGACGACCTGCCACTGGGCAAGATCTTTCGCGGCGTGATCCCGTTCATTTTCGCCGATTTGGCCCGACTCATCCTGCTGGTCTTCGTGCCGGGGCTGAGCCTTTGGCTGCCGCGTGCGCTGGGCTGGCTGTAGCCCGATGCCGGCGCCGTTCACGAAACCGTTGGCTGCCGAAGCAAGACGGCATGTTCCCTTGACCTCTGGGCCAGTTGGTCCAGACTGACGCGCCTTATCGCTGACCTCAGGGGGGGATATCGTGACCAAGACCGTTCTCAAAGGCGGGGCCGCTGCGCTTGCGCTTCTGGCCTGCGCCTCGGCAGCTCCTGCCGAAACCTTCCGTTGGGCCTCGACCACCGATCCGCAGACGATGGATCCGCACGCGGTCAACGCCGCGCCTGTCACGTCTTTCCTGAACAACATCTACGAAGGCCTTGTCAGGCGCGGCAAGGACATGAGCATCGAGCCGTCGCTCGCGACGTCGTGGGAACCGCTGGAGGATGAGGACGGCTGGCGCTTCCACCTGCGCGAGGGTGTGACCTATCACGACGGGGCGGAATTCACCGCCGAGGACGTTCGCTTCTCCTACGAACGTGCCGCGTCGGAAGCGTCGGACGTGCGGTCCTGGTTTGCCCCGGTGACCGAGTTCCGTGTTGTCGACGATTATACGGTAGAGTTCGTGACCGCTGCCCCGAACCCGCTGTTTCCCGACAGCATCGCCAACTTCCTGATTATGGACAGTGGCTGGACCGAGGGAAATGACTCGGCGCTGCCCGCCCGCGATGCCGAGAACTACGCGACCCGCAACGCCAATGGCACCGGGCCGTTCCGACTGGACAGCCGGGATCCTGGTGTGCGCACGACGCTTGCGCCGTTCGATGGCTGGTGGGGAGAGGCTGAACACAACATCACCGAGGCCATCTTCACGCCTATTGGCAACCCGTCGACCGGACTGGCCGCTCTGCTGTCGGGCGAGATCGACTTCATCGAGCCGATCCCGCTGCAGGATGTGCCGCAAGTCGAAGGCCGCGACGGATTCAAGGTGATTGAGGGGCTGGAGACCCGGATCATCATGTTCGGCTTCGGCCACGAGCATGAAACGCTTAAGTTTTCGGACGATGTGACCGACGCCAACCCGTTCACCGATCCGCGTGTCCGCCAGGCGGTTGCCCATGCCATCGACGTGGCTGCCATCGACCGGGTGGTGATGCGCGGCAAGATCGAACCGGCAAGCCAGCTTACCCCCGAGGGCCTGTCCGGCTATTCGGAGGCGCATTCCGAACGGCCGGAATTCGATCCCGAGCGAGCAAAGGCGCTGTTGGCCGAGGCTGGATATCCGGACGGGTTCTCGTTCGGGCTTAAGTGCACGAATGACCGCTACATCAACGACGAGTCCCTGTGCCGTGCAGCCGCCTCGATGCTGGCGGCGGTCGGGCTGGATGCCAAGCTGACTACGGTGCCCGTGCGGAACTACTGGGAACAGCTGCGCGCCGACGATTTCGACATGTACCTGCTGGGCTGGTCGCCGGGGACCTTCGACCAGGAACATCCGATCCGTTTCCTTCTCCACACACAGGATGACGAGAAGAAGCTGGGGTCTTGGAATTTCGGCAACTACTCGAACCCGCGCGTCGACGAATTGCTGCCGCAGGTCCAGCAGGAGCTGGATCCGGGCAAGCGCCAGGCATTGATCGACGAGATCGTGAAGATCACTCAGGACGATGTCGCCTATGTGCCGCTCTATACGCAGCCCCTGATCTGGGCGGCGAAAGAGAACATCGATCTGACCCAGCGTGCCGACAACTTCTTCATGTTGCGCTGGGTGACGGTGAACTGAGCCGGAAGGGCAACCGAAGGCGATGGGATACTTTGTCCTGAAGCGGCTGGTGCAGTCGGTTTTCGTGATGCTTGCAGTCGCATTCCTGTCGTTCTCGCTGTTCCGGTTCGTGGGTGATCCGGTCAGCCAGATGACCGGGGTCGAAACCTCAGTCGAGGATCGCGAGCGACTGCGCGAGGAGATGGGTCTGAACGACCCTTTCGTCGTGCAGTTCGCGCGGTTCACCAGAGACATGCTGAAGGGCGACTTCGGCTATTCCTACCGCACCCGGCAGCCGGTGGCCGAGATGCTGGCCGACCGCATCCCCGCGACGCTTGAACTGGGGACGGTCGCGCTGCTGATCTCGTTGCTGGTCGGTATTCCGGCAGGGGTCTACACGGCGCTCAGGCCGCGCGGTGTGGCCAGCCAGGCGATCCTGATGGTGACGCTGGTGGGGGTGTCGATCCCGACCTTCGTGATCGGCATCATGCTGATCTTTCTGGTGGGGGTGAAACTGGGCTGGCTTCCGACCTTCGGGCGGGGCGGTACGGTGCAGATCGGCGGATGGGAAAGCTCGCTGTTCACGGTTGACGGCTGGCGGTCGCTGATCCTGCCGGCGCTGACGCTGGGCGTCTACCAGTTGACCCTGACGATGCGCCTTGTGCGAGCCGAGATGATGGAGGTCATGCGGTCCGATTATATCCGTTTCGCGACCGCGCGGGGCGTGCCCTGGCGCAGCCTGTACTACCGCCATGCGTTGATGAACACGATGATCCCGGTCATCACCATCATCGGCCTGCAGTTCGGCGGAGTGATCGCGTTTTCGATCGTTACGGAAAGCGTGTTCCAATGGCCCGGCATGGGGCTGCTGTTCCTCGAGTCGATCCGTTTCGTCGATATACCGGTCATGGGGGTCTACCTCGTGGTGATCGCCTTCTTCTTCGTACTGGTTAACCTGATCGTCGATCTTCTCTACATCGCCATAGATCCGCGTCTGCGCGTGCGCGAGGCGGCCTGATGTTGGATATCCTCAAGCGACACGAGGGGCTGTGGTTGTTCACCCGGTCGCCTGCCGCGATCATCGCTGCCTGCCTGACGGTGCTGATCGTCGGCGGCGCGGCCCTTGCCCCGTGGATCGCGCCTTCTAATCCGTATGACCTGTCGTCCTTCAGCCTGATGGACGGCTTGTTGCCCCCCTTCTGGCAAGAGGGCGGTCAGCCGCGTTTCCTGCTGGGCACCGACGATCAGGGCCGCGACATGGTTTCGGCCATCCTGTACGGCGCGCGGCTGTCGCTGCTGATCGGGCTGATGGCAATGGCGGTGGCGACGGTCCTGGGCGTGGGACTTGGGCTGGCGGCGGGGTATTTTGGTGGTCGGTTCGACGCGGTGGTGATGCGGATCGCCGACGTCCAGCTTGCCCTGCCTGCGATCCTGACGGCCCTGCTGATCGACGGGATCGCGCGCGGCGCGCTGCCACCTGCGCTGCACGAGGATCTGCGCGTGACCGTCCTGACCATGGCGATCGCGCTTTCGCTTTGGGTGAACTTCGCGCGGACGGCGCGCGCCTCGACCTTCGTCGAGAAGAACAAGGAATACGTGCAGGCCGCCATGATCCAGGGCCAACACCCGTTGCGGGTGATGTTTGTGCATGTTCTGCCGAACATCCTTGGCCCGCTGCTGGTGATCATGACCGTCGACCTGGCAAGCGCGATCCTGCTTGAGGCCACGCTGTCCTTCCTGGGCATCGGCCTGCCAGCCGACAGCCCCTCTTTGGGAACGTTGATCCGGATCGGGATGCAGTTCCTGTTGTCGGGTGAATGGTGGATCCTGTGGGTGCCAACGCTGTTCCTGGTCGCGCTGGTGGTGTCGATCAACATCCTTGGCGATTTCCTGCGGGATGTCTTCAACCCGAGGCTTCGCTGATCGTGCTGACCGTAGAAAACCTGACCGTCCGGTTCCCGTCGCGTTTCGGAGAATTCACCGCGATCGAGGACATCACCCTGTCGATCGCTGCGGGCGAGATCCACGGCCTTGTGGGCGAGAGCGGTGCGGGAAAGTCGACCATCGGGGCCGCGATCATCGGCCTGTTGCAGCCGCCCGGTTACATCGCCGAGGGACGGATTCAACTGGGCGACACCGATCTGCGCGCGCTGGACGCGGCCGGGGCGCATCGGTTCCGGGGCAAGCGGATCTCGATGATCTTCCAGGACCCGCAGACCAGCCTCAACCCGCTGATGACCATCGAGGATCAGTTGATCGAAACGATGCAGGCGCATGAGGATATCCCCACGGCGACGGCGCGCGCCCGGGCGATAGATCTGCTGGAAGAGATCGGGATCCGCGGTGCCGCTGAACGGATCAAGGCCTATCCGCACCAGTTCTCAGG
>JBFHFG010000001.1:0-22154 GCA_041583815.1 Halovulum sp. | reverse complement strand
GAAGCCGGGATAGCCCCAGCATCAGCTGGTCGCCGCGCTTGCTTTCGGCCAGGGCGTGGATTTCATCTACCACCACCCGGCGCAGGCCCGCGAAAATCCGCGGCGCATCCTCGTAACTAAGCAGAAGTGCAAGACTTTCGGGCGTGGTCAGCAGGATCTGTGGGGGATCGACCCGTTGTCGCGCCCTCGCGGCCGGGCGCGTATCGCCAGTGCGATCTTCGATCCGGATGTTCAATCCCAGTTCTTCGGCAGGGGCTTGCAGGTTCCGTCGAATGTCCGCTGCGAGCGCCTTGAGCGGCGAGACATAAAGGGTGTGCATCCCCCTATGTTCGCCCGTGGCAAGTTCGATCAGTGTCGGAAGAAACCCGGCAAGCGTCTTACCGCCGCCGGTCGGTGCGACCAGCAATGTCGCAGGCTCGGTCGACCGATCCAGCAGCGCCAACTGGTGCGGATGCGGGGCCCAACCGCGTGCGGCGAACCAGTCAGCGAAGCGATCGGGAAGCATCGCGCCTCAATCAAAGGTGTCGAGACGAGAGATGGCGTCGATGATGGCCTGCGGCAAGTCTGTCGATGCGTCGTCGGGGGCGGCATCCACCGCCGCCATGACGTCCTTGGCAAGGATGCCCATGGTATTCGACGGGTCGAAACCCTCGCGCGCCCAGGAAATCCTGTCGAAATTGCTGCCGAACCACGTCTGGCCCGAACTGTCGTTGAACACGTCGCGAAGGCGTTGGTCGTCAACGCCGAGGGCGCGCCCCCAAGCCAATGCGGTGCGCGTGGCGGCAGTTGAACTGGCCGCAATAAGATTGTTCAGAACTTTCGCGGTCATGCCCGAGCCGAAGTCGCCCATGCGGTGGAACGTCGTGCCCATCGCCTGAAACAAGGGCATCAAGCCATCGAGCAGTGCATCCTCGCCACCCAGCATAAAGGTTAGCCGCCGCTCTCGTGCCGCGATCGGGGCACCCGACATGGGCGCGTCTACCAGGGACAGGCCAGCGGGCAGGCGGGAACGCAAGTCCCGGAGATAACGGGGCGACAGGGTCGAACTGATCACCAGCGTCCGCAGGTTGCGTGCGTGTGGAAGGAACGCAACCGGACCAAACAGGACAGCGTCGGTTTGAGCGGCATCTCGTACGACAGTGATGACCACATCACGGTCTGCCATGCTAGAGGGGTCAGTGCTCATTACCGGGGCCAGGGGGCCGAACCCGGTTGGTGGCAAGACGTCCAGCCCGCGCAGGTCAAAGCCGGCGGCCAGCAGGGCCTCGGCCATCGGCCGGCCCATCTGGCCGCAGCCTACGACGCCGACGCGCACGCTACTCTTCGACGAACAGGTTCGCCCAGGCGCGGTCGACCAGGTCGATGGTCATCTTCCGTTCACGACCCTCGTAGTCGGCTATCGACAGCATCTGGTCGATCAGGAACGGCGCATGGTAGTTCGCGAACTGGTTTCCGACCTCGGGGTAGCGGTGTTTCAGCAGATGCGTCAGAACCTCTTCGTCGGGATTGATCTTGTAGGCGCGCGAGGTCTTCACGAACACCTTGATGAAGTCTTCCCGGTTCGGGTTGTCGACCTTGATCTTGTAGTAGATACGACGCAACGCCGCGCCATCGAACATCTCGGACGGTGCGAAGTTGGTCGAGAAGATGACCAATGTGTCGAAGGGCACCATGAACTTCTGGCCCGATTGCAGCGACAGGATGTCGAACGAGCTTTCCATGGGCACGATCCAGCGGTTGATCAGTGCCTGCGGCGGTTCGGTCTGACGGCCAAGGTCGTCCACGATGAACACGCCGCCGGTGGCCTTTAGCTGCAGAGGCGCCTGGTAGGTTCGGCTGGTCGCGTTGAAGTTCAGGTCCAGCATGTCCAGCGTCAGCTCGCCACCGGTCATCACCGAAGGTCGGCGGCATAGCACATAGCGCTTGTCATACTCTACATCGCTGCGGCGCAGGCTCGAGCTTTCGGCTTTCTCGACCTTGGCCAGCGTGTGAACAATAGGATCGAAGACCGAGATCACCTGGCCCGCGTACTCAAGGAACTGCGGCACATAGATATTGTCGCCCAGCGCGTCACGAATCCCATTGGAGATAGAGGATTTACCATTGCCCGGCGGACCGTACAGCAAGACCGAGCGACCCGAGTTCACAGCGGGACCCAGTTGGTCGAGCATGCCTGCCGGCAGCACAAGGTGACCCATCGACCCTTCGAGTCGTTCTTGCGTGATCACCGCCTCAGAGATCGACTGCCGTGCGGTCTGCTTCCAGTACGCTTCCAGCGGCACCGGCATCGGGCCGTAGTATTCGGACTGCTGCAGCGCATCCAGCGCCCGTGCGCGTCCGGTGTCGGTCAACTGGTAGCGCAGTTCGGCGGTCTGAGAGGCACCCCTGTTGCCAAGGGTTTCGATCAGTCCGTTCTCGCGGCAGCGGTCGATCAACTCCTGCGCGATCGGCGGCGTGACACACAGAGCCTCGGCCGTATCGGTCAGGCTGGTCAGATTTCGGCGGAAGAAGGTTTTGAGAAGGATATCCCGCATCATGACGATCTCGAGGCCGAGATCCTCGATCCGCAATGGCAAGGCCGGTGCTTTCACCCCGTTCGGGAGCGATGTCATGTCGTTCATTTCGAACCCCGCAGATATCCGAATGTTTTCGAATCGTAAGCAAGTCCTACGACCGAAAAAAGGCATTTCTGCGTTGCCTGCCCGTTGTATTGCCGTCACTTTACATAAAAACGACCATCGGGCAGATCGACATGAAACTCGCGTCCTTGCGCTTTGCGCTGATCTTGGCAGCAGCCTTCGTTCTTTTGGCTGCGATCACCATTGCACCCGGATCCATGCGGCTGACGGGGCACGAGGTCGATACGATCCACACGCTGGATATTGTCTATCGGCTAGCAGATGGCGCGCAGCCGCATGTCGATTTCATGACCCCGCTTGGCGTATTCGCCTTTCTGCCCATCCAAATCTTTCTTGAAATGGGCTACGGCCCCGGGGTTGCCTTCCTGATGGGGCAGGCCGCCGTTACGCTTCTGTTGCTACCGGGCATCTGGTGGGTGGGGACCAGTCGCATGTCCGGCTGGGCCCGCCCGGTCTACGGGGTGGGCATGGTCGTGCTGGCCATGGCCCTGATCTTCGGCGGAGAGAACCCGGCGCTGACCCTGTCGATGTACTATAATCGGTGGGCTTGGGTCCTGGCGTCATTCATCATCCTGCCTATCCTGCTGACGCCGCGTGCAGGCTGGCGCTTGTCGGTCGTGGACGGGATCGTGATGGGCGCGGCTGGCGCAGCTTTGGCAATGATAAAGGTTACTTTCGTCATCGCGCTGCTGCCCGCGGTGCTGGTTTTCCTGTTACGCGAACGGCCGATGCTGCTGCTGGCGGTGGCGATCAGCGCCGCGGCGGCCATCTTGGGATGGGTGACCGTTCACTACGGCGGCATAGGTTTCTGGCAGGCCTATGTTGGTGACCTCCTTGAAGTGTCGGGAAGCCGGGTCCGCCCCTATCCGGGGCTGGAGCTTGGCGACATTATCGCCAGCCCCAAATTCCTGCCGATCAGCGCGCTTCTGATGGCGACGGTGATCCTGTGGCGGCGCGCCGGGATGGAAGCACAGGGCCTCTACTTGCTGCTGCTGGCGCCGGGATTCGTCTATATCACCTTCCAGAACTGGGGTAACGACCCCAAGTGGCTGTTCCTTCTGGGGATCGCGCTGCTTGCGCACAGGCCGTCCAGCGACGCTTCGCCGATTTACGGCATGGCACCTAGAGGTGCGGCGCTGGTGTTGGCCTGCTTTGCCTTCCTGCTTTACTTTCCCAGCATATCGAACCTGGCGACCTCAGGAATGAGGAACCTGACCTACGACACCAAGGACATGTCGCCGATCCTTCCCGCGCCGGATCGTCAGGACATCCTGATCGCAGCCGAGCGCAAGTACAGCGGCAACGTGGAGATACCTTTCACGAGCGTCAGTTATCCTGACGACCTGATCCCCGAAGAGCCGGTGTCACAGACTTTCGAGGTTGCTGGCGAGACCTATCCCGATTGCGTGATGGCCGGACCTGTCGTGGGGTGGATGTGGAAAGCGTCGGAGCAGCTGCAAGCCATCCCCGAGACACGGGGGCAGCAGATCTACACTGCCGATATCCACGATTTTCTGTGGCTGTTCGGTCCGTTCGCCCCGGTTCGCGGAACCGGCCCCTGGTACTACGGCACCGATGGCGCACTGGCCGAGGCCGGATATCTGATGGTGCCTTTCTGCGCGGTTTCGGCGCGCGCGCGCAGGCTGAAGCTTGAAGATCTGGCTGCTTCGGGCCGTCAGATGGAAGAGGTCTTACGAACCGATCTCTTCATCCTGCTGCGGCTGTCAGCGGCAAACTGAACGCGCGCATCGCGAGATAGAAGCTGAGCGCGCCGGACAGGCCCAGCCCCATCGGGAACTTGTCGGCGGTCCACGATTTCCAATCAGGCGCTTGCGCCCGAACCCACGCGGTGCAGCGCGCCAAGCGGTGGACCAGAAGTGCCGCCAACAGGCACATGGCAAGCACCAGGAAGAAGATCGACAGATCCTCGGGGCGTACGAAAGGCAGGAAGGCTGCGATGTACTTCGCATCGCCGCCGCCCATGTAGCCGCGAGCGTTCAGGACGAACCCGATGACAAGCGCTGCGAACCCGATCGTCAAGCGCAGGCCATAGTCCGAAAACGGTAGCAGGAACAGGCCGGAGACGACAAAGACGCCGAACAGGGTGAGGTTGAAGACGTTCGTGATCTTCATCCGCTTCAGGTCGCCCCACGCGGCCCAAAGCGCGAAGGGCAGCGTAAGGAAAAAAAAGGCGGTTTCCGGCATTACCATGGGCAGGCCCATTCGCGCGTCATCGTACTAGCGCAGGACCGACGCGTTCAGCGCGGCCAGTTTGTTCGCCGCCTGCTCGAAGTGGCGCGGATGCGTCTCGACAGCTTTTTCCAGCAATCCACGGCCGATATCCACGTCGCCGTTCCGGATTGCCTGCAATGCGATATTGTGCAGCAATTCCGCCTGTTCAGCCTTCGTCATCGGAACGATCGGCAGGTCATAGACCCGTCGCGTCGCGCGGCTGATCGCAAGGTTGTTCTTGGCCGAGAACAGCTTGCTGTCATAGCTGATCGCCTTGACGAACATCTCTTCCGCACCGGTCCGGTCGCCGCGCGCGAGTTTGGAAATGCCCCAGTTGTTGTAGATCGATGCCGGCCTCGTGGTCAGTTCGCGGGCCTGCTGGTAATAAGCGTCGGCGCGCTTCCATTCTTTGCGGTTGTCGGCTGACATCGCCTCCAGCCGGTAGCGGTCATAGGTTTCGACCGTCGGCGGAATCTGGCCGAGCTGCTGACGGGCATTCTCCCACTCGCCGGTCTGGATCAGCGCTTCGGCATATTCAAGCCGGTCGGCGCCGACCAGGTTCCCCTGGCGATCCATTTCGCGATAGGCCGCTGCGGACTCTGCCGGACGGCCAGCCTCCAGCAGCGACTTCGCGAGCCCACGCTGGAACTCGACGCGGGTGGGGTCGCTGGCCAGCCCGCGCTGGAAGTACGCGACCGACTGTTGGGGATCAGCGAAGTTCAGCATCAACTCGTTGAGATTGCTCTCATCGATGACGTTCAAGCTGTCCAGGTTGGCGAGTTCCTCCCGCGCGGCATCGCTGGCCGCCTTGTGGTCACACCCGGCTACGACCAGTCCGACCAGGACGGCCACCTTTGACAGGTTGGATGTCCGTATAATCATGTGCCTGCACCTCTGCTCGGGTTTTTTTAGTTGTTTCCAAGCAGAAGATACCGCCCATTGCCCCGTCTGACCAATCGAAAATCCGCTTCGACATCCTGGTCCGGGACGACCTGTGCCAGCTTTGCGTCAAGAAGTTGGAGGTTGTCCCGGATCTCGGTGCTTGCACCGCTATCAAGCGCGAATGCGACGCGGAATGCCTCGCGGGCTTCGCCCAACTCGCCCTGATTGTAGAGCACGATACCCAGGTTGTTCCACGCCGGGACGAAGCGATCGTCCTCGTCGATGGCGCGGCGCAGGACCTTTTCGGCCTGGTTCAGGCGGCCGAGTTTCATGTTGGCAGAGCCAACCGCGCTGAGAACATCCGCGTTCAAACCAAGCTCGACGCCCGCGGCATAGTAGGCGTCGAGTGCCAGTTCATATTCGCCCGCTGCCATCAGCTGGTGACCGATAGCCAAGCCATCCTCGCCCTGAAGGCGTCGGGATGCCGGGATCCCACCGGGGCCGGTCGAGGTATCCGACAACCGGCCGTCATTGCACCCGGAAAGCAGCAACGCCGCACCCAGAAAGGGTACGGCGCCTAGCTTCCGCAGACTGAATTCAGAAGAGGACGCGGCCAATTTCATGCAGTGACGGACCAACCAGGATGATGAGCAATGGGGGTACCGTAAACATCATCGTGCCCAGTGTCAGCTTCGTCGGCAGCTTGTTGGCCTTTTCCTCGGCTCGCATGACGCGCTTGTCACGCATTTCCGAGGCATAGACCCGAAGCGCATCGGCGATAGAGGTACCGAAAGTTGCCGACTGCACAAGCACCGTCACGAAGGCCGAGATATCGGAGACGCCACAACGTTCGCCCATGTCCCTCAACACCGTGACCCGGTCCTTGCCCGCGCGCATCTCGTTCGAGACGATCTCAAATTCTTCGGCCAAAGTCGGATAGGATTTCTGCACCTCTGTGGCCACGCGCAGGATCGCCTGGTCCAGCGATTGACCTGCCTCGACGCAGACCAGCATCAGGTCCAGTGCGTCGGGAAAGCCGTTGGTGATATCCTCCTGCCGGACCTGCTTGCGCCGTTCGACCCAGTAATCGGGTGCGTAATATCCGATCAGGCCCGGCCCCAGCACGCTGAGAATGACGGTGGTCAGTCCGGGCTCGTCCGGACGGATCAGGACCGTCAAGGTTCCGATCGACAGCAAACCCACACCAAGGATGAAGCGGAAAAGGTGGTAGGTGGATACCGAGTTGCGCGAGCGGTAGCCGGCCTGCATCAGCTTTAGACGCGTCTGGCTCAGTTCTTTCTCGTCGGTCGGCTCGAGATAAGGTTTGAAGCGATCAAGCTGGCGACCGCCGCTGTCGTAACGAAGGCGGACAGCGCCTTCCTTTTCCTTCTTGGGCTGGTAGACGCTCGACCCTTTCAGCTTGTTCAGCGGGTCGGGCTTGGTGCGGAACAATATTGGCGCCGTCATCAGGATCATCAGGAAACCGAAGAACCCAAGGACGTATAGGGGGCCCAGCGGTCCGAGCGCCGCGTGCATGAACTCCCATCCGAGCGTTAGCTTGTCCATCTCGTGAGGCCCCTCAGACCTTAATGTTGACCATCATACGCATGAAGATCACGTTGATGAAAAGCATGATCGCGACGATGATCGCTGCCGGCACGAATGCCGTCGAGTTCTTGACGTCATCATAGTAGTCCGGCTGGACAAGCTGGATGAAGACCAGCGCCCCAAGCGGAAAGACCGACAGGAACCAACCGGACCAGCGTGCCTCGGCCGTGATTGCCTTGACGCGGCGGAACAGCTTGAAGCGGGCGCGGATAACCTTGGCAAGGCCGTCCAGAATCTCGGCCAGGTTGCCGCCCGACTGGCTCTGGATGGCAACCGCGACCGCCAGGAACTTGACGTCCTGAATGTCGATCCGCTGCGCCATTGTGTTCAGGCTTTCGGTCACGGCCATGCCGTACGTGCTTTCGTCGACCACGATGCCGAACTCGGTCCCCAGCGGATCAGGCATTTCCTGTGCCACGATGTTGATCGAAGAAGAGAACGGGTGGCCGACGCGCAGGCTGCGGACAATCAGTTCGACCGCGTCGGGAAGCTGCTCTTCGAACAGCGCCATGCGTTTCTTGGCCTTGTTGTTCAGCCAGAGGTAAACTGCGCCGTAGCCCATCACCACGGAGAGCCCGATCCGGATCGTCAGGCCGGCACCGGTGAAGAACGTAAGGCCCAGGAAACCGGCGATGCCAATGATCACCATGACGATGAGCAGGCCCGTCGGCGAGAATGCGATGTTGGCCTGCGCCGCCTTCGCGCTGAGCGGCGCGAGAACGGGAAGTCCCTGGTTCCCGGTGTGCTGCTCGCGTTCGCGGCGGAGCGTTTCCAGGACCTCCTCGCGAGAGTCGCCCTTCTCCAGCAGTTCGAGACGCCGGTTCACCTTGCTTTCAAGGCGTACCGATTTCCCGAACACGAGAAGGTAGATCCCCTCGATCATGAAGAACACACCGACAAAGATGGCGGCGTAGATGAGTGGTTCTATGCTCATACTCTCATCCTTCCCAGCGGGGCGACCTTACGATTGCTGCACCGAATAGATCGATGCCGGCAGGTCGTAGCCCCACTGCTTGAAACGCTCCGCATATTTCGACCGGATCCCCGTCGGCGTGAAGCGGCCATTGATGCGGCCATCTTCGGCCAAGCCGAGGCGCTCGAAGCGGAAGATCTCCTGCATCGAGATGATATCACCTTCCATCCCGGTGACCTCGGTAATCGACAGCATGCGGCGCGAGCCGTCTTGCAGTCGGCTGACCTGGACGATCAGGTTGACCGCCGACGCGATCTGGGCGCGCATGGCCTTGATCGGCATGTCGACGCCAGACATCGCGATCATGTTTTCAAGACGGCTCACCGCGTCGCGGGCGGAGTTGGCGTGGATCGTGGTCATCGATCCGTCGTGGCCGGTGTTCATGGCCTGCAGCATGTCGATGACCTCGTTACCGCGCGTCTCGCCGACGATGATGCGGTCCGGGCGCATACGCAGTGCGTTTCGGAGGAGGTCACGCTGGCTGACTTCGCCCTTGCCTTCGACGTTGGCGGGGCGGCTTTCCATCCGACCGACGTGAATCTGCTGCAGCTGAAGTTCCGCGGTATCCTCGATCGTCACGATCCGTTCGTGATCGTCGATGAAGGACGACAGCGCGTTCAGGTTGGTGGTCTTCCCCGAGCCGGTACCGCCCGAGACGATGATGTTCAGACGGGTTGCGACCGCGGCCTGAAGGTAGGCCGCCATTTCCTCGGTGAAGGCGCCGTACGCGACCAGTTCGTCGATCGATAACTTGTCTTGGCTAAATTTACGGATAGAGACCAGCGCGCCGTCCACCGCACAGGGCGGCACCATCGCGTTGAAACGCGACCCGTCCTGAAGACGGGCGTCCACGTAGGGATGGCTTTCATCGACGCGACGACCGACCGCCGAGACGATCTTGTCGATCACGCGCATCAGGTGGCGGTCGTCGCGGAAGCGAACCGGCGTGAGTTCCAATTTGCCGCCGCGCTCGACGAACACCTGGTGCGGGCCGTTAACAAGGATATCGTTGACCGTCGGATCTTTCAGAAGCACTTCGAGCGGGCCGAGACCGGTGATCTCATCATAGAGATCCTGGGTCATCTGCTCGCTTTCGTTCGCGTTCAGAACGACACCGTTCTCGCGCAGGCCCTCGCGCATGATCGAGCCTATTTCGCGGCGCAGATCCTGCTCGGTTGCCTTTTCAAGGGCCGCCAGGTTCAGCGTTTCCAGCAGCCTCTTGTGAAGCTCCATCCGGATATCGAGCAGGCGCTCCTGCCGTTTCTGTTCGCGCTGGATGTCTGCAAGCTCGCTGGCCGTGACCGCTTTCTTCGCTTTCTCGACACGCTGCTTGGTTTTCAGCGCCTTCTCTGCGGGATCGACCTCGATCTTCGGCGGAGCCGGTGCTTCTTGTGCACGCTGATAGCGTCGAAACATGGGGGACCCTCCGGGATTACTGCGCGACTGCCGCTTTATCGGCGATCACGGCATCGAAAATGGTCTGAGCGGTACTTTTGATTTCGCGGCGAAGCGCGTTCTTAGGTGCGCTTTCGGCCAGAGGTGCCCCCTCGTCACAGGACGAAGCGACGGTTTTTCCGCCATCGGGCAGCATGATATTGATTTCGACACCCAGGCTTTCCGCCAGGCGCTTAGCCCGTGCCTTACCGCTCATATCGGCAAAACCGGGCGCGCGGTTCAGGGCAAACTGAACCTTCTCGTACGGCAGATCCTCGGCTTTCAGCGCGCGCAGGAACCGCAGGCAGTTCTGGGCCGAGCGCATGTCGACCTCCATCACCGCAAAGAAGGTTTCGGACATGCGCAGAACCTGATCGAACCAGTGCACCAGCGCCTGCGGCATATCGATGATGACGAAGTCGTAGGAGGCTTGCGCGATCTCGATCAGGCGGGCGATGTCCTCGGGTGCGATGATGTCCAGCGGCAGCGTGTCCATCGGCGCAGTCAGCACCGCCAGCCGCGTCTTGTAGGACGTCAGCGCAGAGGACAGCGCGTTGTGGTCGATCGTGTCGGGGTCCGAGATCAGTTCGTAGATCGCTTCGCGCCTGGGCAGGTCCAGATAAGTCGAGACCGACCCGTATTGGAAGTTGAAGTCCAGGATGCACACCCGCTTGTCGGTCTTCTTGGTCAGAAGTGCCAGTTCCCACGCCAAGTTGACCGCGAACGTGCTGGCGCCGACGCCGCCCGAGATACCGTACACCGGGATCACCAGGCCGTGCCGCTTGCGCGACTTCCCTGTCTTCGCTGCAGACGGGTTGTCCTTGACGATCGAACGCATCTGCGTGATCGAGTCGGCCAGTGCGCCATCCGCCATCGGGTAGGGTGCGAAGTCGTCGGCCCCGACCTTGAGCAGGCGGTGCAGCGACGTGGGCGACACGTCCTTGACGATCAGCAGTACCTTCAGACCGTGATCGCGCGCCGTCTGTACGACACGAACGGCAGCATCGAGTTCTGTCTCTTCGTCGGACGATACCGCGACTATGGCGATTTCCAGATCGGCGCCTGCTCCGGCCTTGAGCGCGGCTTCACCGCCAGCAAGTTCCATCGGAGACCAGCGCCCGGACAGTTCCCGGTTCAAATCCTCTACGAGTGCTGGAAACTCCTGAAGATTCCGCGCAATCACGAATATTTCGATCTCGTCTGCTTTAACCTTCAGCAGGCCCATGTCGATACCTCGATTCCAATCGGACACCCGGCGCGTCCTTCCGGACGGTGACCGCAGCCGCATTCTGCGCTGCGGGACTCGCTACAGGTCTTCAGAAACACCATAGGTCATACCCAAGCCCGATTACACATCCTAAACCCTACAGGGCCTAACAAAACATGATTTTTCGATGTTAAAAGTGGCGAAAGTGCGACTCGGGCTGGCGATTCTTGGGTTAAAACTTTGTTGGAAAAATTTCTGCATTCTGCGCTCGTGTGAAGCCTGCGAAAGCGGCCTCAAGATGGCGTAACAGTGACGTTCATCAGGGCGTATTCGGCCTGACGTCGACGGCGCTGTCAAAGCCGCGGATGAGCGGACAAGGAGCCTGCGCGGTGACAGCGTTCGGCGTCGCTGTCTTTTGTCGGATCGCACGCCAGCACAGTGAGTTTCGCGCAAAAGAAAACCGCCGGCCCGATGGGCCGGCGGTTCGGTTCTTGTCGGCCGGGGTTACTCTTCGCCGGACGAAATGTAGTCCTGATAGATGTTGTTCGCGACCTTGCCATCGAAGTCGTACCCCATGAAGCGCCGGTCGAAGCCGACGATCTGGGTGACGGTCCGACGGTTCAGACGCTCGCGGTTGGGCGTATTGATCAGCGGGCGGGTTTCGCCCAGCGAAGCCACCGCCTCGACCTGGCCACGGCGGACGCCGCGAGCGATCAGGTAGTTGACCGCTGCCTGTGCGCGGCGCAGGCCCAGGCGCTGGTTGTAGCCGTTCGATCCCACCAGGTCGGTGTGACCATAGACACGGAACTTGATCGCCGGGTTGGCACGAATCCAAGCTGCCTGCTGATCCAGGGCTGCGCGGGCGTCGGCATCAAGTGTCGCCTGGTTGAAGCCGAAGTTGATCATGTCCGGGGCCGACGCGCGGAACTGGGCCTGCAGCTCAGCCAGCAGGTTGCCCTGCAGGCTGACCGCTTGCGCAAGCAGGTTGGTGGTGGTTGCGCCACCGAAGGAACTGGTGGTCTTCAGGTCGCCTGCCACCTGTCCTTCGCAGCCGGCGAGCGCGGCCACAATGCCCAGGACGGTCGTTGTCTTGAGAAGGGATTTCATTTTTCTCACTCCATCACGTAGCCGTAGGAGCCCTGGAAGTCCTGACGCGCCACGTCGCGGACCACCGGAGAGCCCTCGATCGAGCCGTTGAAGAACAGATCGAGTTCGGTCGGGATCCGCATGCGGTCTGTCGGAAGCGACAGCAGGTCACCGTCGGTTGGCGAGACCAGGTGTGGCGTGATCATGATGACCAGTTCGCTCTGCCGGCGGGCAAAGCTGCTGGACCGGAACAGGGCGCCCAGTACCGGCACGTCGCTGAGCCAGGGCACCTGGTTCACGTTGTCGGTAAAGTCGTCTTCCAGCAGGCCGGCGATGGCGAAGCTCTGACCGTCGCGCATTTCGACGACCGTCGATGCGTTACGGGTCGAGATCGTCGGCGCACCGTCGACCACTTCTTCCACGTCGCTGACTTCGGTGGTCAGTTCAAGGCGGATGAGATCGTCGTCGATGACCGTCGGGGTGAACTGAAGCTGAACGCCGAACGGTTTGAACTCGATCGTCGTAACGCCGTCGCCCGAATCGACGGGAACCGGGAACTCGCCGCCTGCCAGGAAGCTGGCGCTTTCACCCGATACAGCGACCAGGTTCGGCTCTGCCAGCGTGCGGACCATGCCCTTGTCTTCGAGAGACTGGATCAGCAGGTTCACTGTGAAATCGCCGAGGTTGAACAGGCTGAGACCGAAAACGCCCGTCGAGGTGGGATCAACGATAAAGTCGCCTGCGCTGCCGAAGGTCGAGTCGACGATCCCAAGTGCCTGCCCATCGCCACCGAATGCGCCACCTGCGGCGTCGCTGCCGGCGAAAGTCGTGCCCAGGTTTGTGCCCAGGGATTTCGCGACTGTGCGCGACATCTCGGCAAAGCGCACCTTCAACATGACTTGCTGGGTGCCGCCGACCATCATCAGATTCGTCACTTGGCCCGGCGCATAGCGTTCCGCCAGTTCAAGCGCACGAGAGACTTTCCTCGCGCCGCTGACACGCCCGCTGAGGATCATGCCGCCTGCAGCCGCCGTAACCTCGATCGGCTCGTTCGGCAATATATCCCGCAGCCGTTCCTTGAATTCGGTCAGATCGGGCGTAACCACGACCTCGACGTTGGTGATCAGCTCTCCCTCGGGGCCGAGGATGGTCAGCGTCGTCCGGCCCGGGGCCTTACCCAGAACATAGATCGTCCGCTCGCCCAGCGTCGCGATGTCTGCGATAGCAGGGTTGGCCACCGACAGTTCAGCGAACGGGCGGTCCGCTTCCATCACGATCGCTCGGTTCACCGAGACGGAGATGTTGTCGGAAGTCGCCCCCCGCATGACCTGCAGCACGCTCTGTGCGGACGCATCCGACACAAGAGGTGCCGACAGAACGAACCCCAATAGGCTCGCTTTTATTAGTCGGTTCCAGTTCATAGTCCTGCCTCTCCAAACGAATGGGTCAGGCGGTCCACCGTACGGTCGTCGCCCCATGACAAAAATGTCGGGAAAATCGTTTTCACTCAATAATCAATGTGTTGCGCGGATTAGTTGATGTTCCCATGCCACACCGGGCGGAATTTGCCTTAATTTTCAAGGGGCAGAGGAGATATCCGGGCGTGCATCCGCTTCAAGTACCGGGCAAGGGGAAAATTACTCATGTCTGAGTGAATTGGAGCGGTCGGGCGCGCCCAACAGAAAAAGCGCCCGGACGAGTGTCCAGGCGCCAAGACGTTGTTCGAACCTCGATGGGTAGAAGAAGGTCTTCTACTGCGTGGCTTCTGCCTCGGGGCAGGGAACTTCGATCGTAGTGATCGCAAGCCCGCGCCGAATGCGGTTGAAGCACTTGCGCTGCTCTTCGACCTCGACTTCCTGGATGCCAAGAAGGTCGCGCTGGGTGACTTGCAGCGGGCCTAGGATCTCTTCCTCTTCCGACCCGCGAAGTGATAGCGAAAGTTTCCCGGTAGTTTGCGCTTGGGCCAACGTCGCGACGGTGATCGGGGGGACTTCCAAGGTGATGGTGCGCGCGACGGTGGGGCGGCGTGTGTCCTGATCGGCAATCTGGTCGATGGCAATCAGGTCGATGTCCTCGAGCAGCAGCTTGGTAACCGAGTTCCCGTTTTGCGTCCCCGACCAGTAAATGTCGACGCGGTCCCCGGGTTGCAGGAAGCCGGAAACACCGGTGGAAACGTTCACGTTGATCGTGTAGGCCCGCATCCCTTTGTTCAGGCGCGAGGAAACTCCCGCATCCTGGCCAAACTTGGTGACTTTGGTTGCCATGATGATTTCGCCGGGTTCCATGGTGCGCACGATCTGTCGCGGCGCGGATTCTTCGTTTCCGAACAATTCCTCCATCGACGTAAAGGCATTCTCAGGCACGGCATCTTTCGGAAAGCGAACTTCCTCGGCGTCGCCTTCGCGTAACTCCTGACCATACCTCAGTTCCCGGGTCGCCAAGAGAACGGGCATCGTTTCGACGACCTTGCTGGCTTTCGCGCGCAGGACACTGTTCTCGTACTGCAGGCTCCGAAACTGCTCCATGGCCATATAGACCGCGAAGCCGGCGATGCCGATGCCGACAAGAAAGACGAGCGCGAAAACGATTCTCATGGTGCGATCACCTTTGGATTCCGAGACATGTCAGCGTACGCATCAAGGCGCACACTGTGGATGCGCGTCATCATTGAGTGGATGAGCGTACGTTAGTGTAGATGTCCGAGGCGGTCGCGTAAACGCCTCCTCGAATTACGCTTACCGCGACTAGTCCGATCGTGACGATTACGGCCGTCAGAACAACCCAGTCGACCGTAACTGCGCCGTGTTCGTCCTCGGCAAGACGCTTCCGGATTCTATGTGCGACGTCGAACATGCGCATGGATCGAAACCTCCGGCAGTCTTGTAGCAGGTGTCAGACCTAAAAAAGGGGCAGCCCATGTAGGGCCGCCCCCGGTAACCCTGTGCCAGTAAGGAATTACTGGGTGATGGCGTCGGTCAGCGAGCTGTAGATATCCGACGCAGCGTCGTAGACACCGCCGCGGATGATGTTCAGCACGATCAGGCCGATGCCGACGATGGCTGCGGTCAGCACAACCCAGTCCACGGTCACGGCGCCGTCTTCATCTTTAACGAAGTACTTCTTCAGTTTGAACAGTTTCATATTGGTACCTCCAGGGGGTAGTTGGTTTCTGCTTTCCGCAACGGTTCGATTTTCAGTCGTCAGAGCCGCAAACCAGTTTGCCGCCCGTGTGTCTTTCCCTCGTTCCGTTCCGTCCACAAACGTCGTTACTCAGCGAACATCTGCAATACACTCGAGAAATCGGGCAGAAAAATGACGCGAAATGCCAATTTGAGGTTTATTCGATGACCTTAATAAAACCTTTTCGGTTCAATGGGCTACCGTGGCGACTCGCGACAATTTCCATATGGACACACGCCATTCGGCGCTTTGACGCTTAACTTGTTGCACAACGGACACGTAGTTCCCAAGGCTCTAGGAATCACTGGATTGCGTGAATGCGCACTATTCGCATAGGTGTAGTGTAGAGGCTGTTGGGCGCGCCTTTGAAGGGATTGATACCTTGCGCGAATTCTTTACACGCATTGCCCTGGTGGCGTGCCTTGCTTTTCCTCACGCGGCTGTGGCCGAGGACGGCGCCAGCTTTACCTTCAAACGTGTGAAGCCGCCATCGTCAGGTGCGGGCAAGCTCATCAACATCCAGATCGAGCCCGTTGCCGCCCCGGTAGCGACGCTTGGGCACAAGCCTGACTTGCCGCCAGCGGCCCTTACGATTCGGCGCGAGCGTGTTACGGCCCCCAGTAGCGCCGGGACTGCTTCGTGGTTCTGGGCTCTAATGTCGCCGGCGCTGTCGGACGCGGGATTTTCCAAGATGTCGCGGGCCGTCCAAGTGATGGGGGCGCATTCAAGCGAGGCGGCGGGCCTGACCCCAAATCCCGCGCTGGTCGCCCGCGTGGTCGATACCTGGGGTAAAGAAATTCTGAAGGCGACCGCGAATACGCAGGTATCGCCTGCACTTGTTGCATCGGTGATTGCCATCGAAAGCGGTGGGAATGCCTCGGCGAAAAGCCCGGCGGGGGCGGTCGGACTGATGCAATTGATGCCGGCAACCGCGCGTCGGTTCGGCGTGACCGATCGAACGGACCCTGCGCAAAGCATTCGCGGCGGCGTGGCCTACCTTGATTTCCTGCTTAACGAATTCAGGGGCGATGCGCTGCTGGCGCTCGCCGGGTACAACGCCGGCGAAGGCGCGGTACGCAAGAAGGGGGGCGTGCCCAACTACCCCGAAACGCGCGCGTACGTACCAAAGATTGTCGCGGCCTGGAGCCAGGCGCGCGTTCTATGCCTCGCGCCGCCGGTACGGGTGACGGATGGCTGTCTTTTCAATGGGCTTGAAGTCGCTTCTCGATGAGTTTGCCTGAAGGTCCGAATACGCTGCCTTTGATCGTCGATCTGGATGGAACACTGATCCGGTCCGACACGCTTCTCGAATGCTTCTGGAAGGGAATGGGCGTCGCACCAGTGAAGACTGTGGTGACGGCCTTTCGGCTGTTTCGCAAACGCGCGGCCCTGAAACGGGCCATGGCCGAGATTGCGTCACCCGAAGTCGAGACCATTCCGCTGGATGAAGATGTAGCGCGCTTCCTGGCAACCGCGCGCGAGGAGGGGCGCCCGGTTCACCTGGTTTCGGGTGCCACGAAGCCGCTGGTCGAGCGAATCGCGGGCGTGCATGGCCCGTTCGACGGGACCGACGGATCGGATGAGAACGAGAATCTGACTTCTCGCAACAAGGCGGCAAGGTTGACCGAGCGATTCGGTGCGCAGGGATTCGACTATATCGGCGATTCGCCCGCGGACATTCCGGTCTGGCAAGCGGCGCGGCAGGGCTATGTCTCGCGCCCACGGCCGGCGTTCCTGCGTCTGTTAAGACTCAAGGGGCTCGAGCCGACGCCAATCGGCGAGCGCTGGCGCAAGCGCGATCTTGTCCATGCGCTCAGACCTCATCAATGGTTGAAGAACTTCCTGCTGTTCCTGCCGCTGATTGCAGCCCACAGGACGGATTCGGCGGGCTTCTTCTCGGTCGTTCTGGGAATCATGGCATTCTCGTCACTCGCGTCCTCGATCTATATCGTGAACGACCTGATCGACCTCGATGCGGACCGCGTGCACGAGACCAAGCGCAACCGCCCTTTCGCCAGCGGCCGGGTGCCGATCAAGATCGGGATGGCGACAAGCCTTGGTCTGGGTCTGCTGGGCTTGGGGCTGGGGGCCTTCCTGGGCGGCTGGATGGTGGTTGTCCTGCTGGTCTACCTCGCATCCACGCTTTCCTATTCCATGCACCTCAAACGCGTACGCTGGGTCGATGTGACGATGCTGGCATCGCTCTACACCCTCCGCGTGGTCGCCGGTGCCGTTGCGGGCGGTGTTGAAGCATCGGGGTGGCTGTTCGGGTTTATCTTCCCGATTTTCCTGTCGCTTGGCTGCGTCAAGCGCCTGACCGAGTTGTCGCGCGCCAAGGGCGAGGGATTTCTTCCCGGACGGCGGTATCAGCCCAAGGATCGCGATGACTTGCTGAACGTTTCGATCGTAGCTGGGCTTGCTGCGGTCATGGTCTTTCTCTCGTACTCGCTCAGCGATACTGCGCTTGATTTGTACGAGCCTGTTCAGCTGCTCTGGGTGGTCGCCCTGCTGCTGGCGCTCTGGCTGGCCCGGATGATCCGGACCGGCTGGAAAGGGCAGCAGGATTACGATCCCATCATCTTCGCGATCACGGACCGGGTCGGCGTGGGGCTGTTCGCCCTTTCCGTCGCGGTCCTGCTCTACGCCGGCAGCTGACCGGCAGGGCGATCAGATCTTCAATTTCTTGAAGATCGGCTCGGGTACGGTGCGGATGATTCCCATGATCCCTGCCCAGAACCAAGGCGTGTAGATGACGTTCCGTTTCCGCCGTACAGCGGTCAGAATATCGTCTGCAACCTTCTCGGGCGGGGCGACAAGGAACATCCCGTCCAGGCCCCAGGTCATCGCGGTATCCACGAAACCCGGCTTTACGGTCACGACATGGACACCACTACGGCCCAGTCGGTTTCGCAACCCCGACAGAAGGGTCGCAAATCCGGCCTTGGCCGCCCCGTAGGCATAGTTGCCAAGCCGACCGCGATCACCCGCCACCGAGGCAACGCCGACAATGGCTCCCGCACCACGAGCTTCCATCATGGGCGCAAGGCGAAGCAGCAGGGTGCCCGCAGCGGTGAAGTTGTCCTGCACCACGCCGGCCAGAAGATCTGGGTCGGCCTCGACCGCTTCCTGGGGCGGCATGGACCCGGCGAAAACCGCGACGTTGAACGCCCCGCCGATCGCCTCGGCGCGACGGACGATGGCGGCATCGGCATCCGGTTTGCGCGTGTCATAGGCAATGACATCGACGGTCATCGCGCCGCGCAGGCGGAGGTCTGCGGCATCACGCTCCAGATCCTCGGTATCACGACCGCACAGCACCAAGGTGGCGCTGCGTTTCGCACTGGCGCGAGCCAGCGCACGGGCCATGGCAGAGCTTGCGCCGATGATGATCCAGGTCTCGGTCATGCGGTCCCCCTCAGCGCCAGGCGACGCGCGAGATCGGTTTCGAACACTCCGTCCGGGTCGGCCCTGCGAATGATGTCGCGAAAGCTGTCCAGTTCGGGATACATGATTTCGATGTGGCGGGCCTGTGCAAGCGAGTCCTTGGCGAGGTAGATCCTGCCTCCGGCCTCGGCGGTCTGGTCGATCAGGCGCGCGACCAGCGCCTCGGCTGCCGGTTTGTTGGGGAAATCCACGGCCAGTGTATATCCCTCCATAGGGAAGGAAAGCGGCCCTGCATGCCCGGGCCCCATCCGCTTCAGTACCGCTAGCGGGGCCGCCAGCCCAGAACTGCCAATCTCGGTCAGCATCGTGCGCAAAGTCGTGGGCGCTGCGTCGGGCGGCAGTACGCATTGGAATTGATGGAAACCGCGTTTGCCGTACAGCCGGTTCCATCCGCTGATCGAATCGAGCGGAAACAGGAACGCTGCAAGCGGACGGGTGCGGGTTCGCCCGGCAGCCGGCACCCGACGATAATAGCGGTTGTTGAACGCGCGTACCACCGGCCCGGCAAGCAGGAAACCCGGCGCGTCTATCGGAACTGTGCTGGCCCTGGAGGGGGGTACGAAGGGCGCGCCGGGGGACGAGAACGACGCTTCCTCCAGTATGCCACGACCCAGTGCGGTGCCGGTGGCTGTGGCGTCGATCCATCCCACTTGGAACGGTGCTTTGCTGGCGGCAAAGGCTTCGAGATAGCTGTCGAGGTCTGGGATCCGGCGTTCCTGCACCTCGACAGTGCCGGAAGGGCAGGGGGCAAGCCGGATGTGGGCGCTTTCGATTACGCCCGTCAGCCCCATGCCGCCCATCGTGGCGCGGAACAGGTCCGGGCCTTCCGTTTCGCTCAGATCTCGCGCCTGACCTTCGGCGTCGAGAAGACGGATGCTTTCGACGTGCTGGCCGAAACTACCCATCTGGTGATGGTTCTTGCCGTGGACATCCGCCGCGATGGCCCCGCCCAATGTCACACGCCCGGTTCCGGGCATCACCGCGGGCATCCATCCCCTCGGGGCCATGTGCTCGAGAATATCCGACAACCTGACCCCGGCTTCGGCTTCCAGCACGCCGGTTTGCGGATCGAAGGCCAGCATGCGGTCCAGCCGCGTCATGTCCACGGCGGCGCGAAGTCCGGACAGCGCGGCATCGCCGTAGGATCGCAATCCACCCAACGCGGGGCCGGGCGTTTCGGCCAGGTGACGCTGCAAGGCAGCGGTTTTTTCAGGGCGGGCGCGACCGGCATCGGCCGACAACACGCGACCCCAACCGGTATAGGGGGCTGAATTAAGCGACATGCGCTCCTTTCATCGCGGCGCGAGTGGCTATGGGAAACATTGCAAGACCGATCCCGATGGCGAACCAGAGGGTGGTCAGGCGGATGACGGCGGTTGCCGGGATCGACACCGCCAGTGGCACGCCTTGTAGCGACAACAGTGCGACCATAGCGGCCTCGGCACCACCAAGGCCACCGGGGGCGCCGGTGGCGCCACCAGTAACCATGGCAATCAGGAAAATGCCTATGGCGGTCCACATCGACACCTCGGCACCCATCCAACCAAGCAGCAGGTGGAAGGAATATCCCTCGGCAAGCCAGCCGAGGCCTCCCAGGCACAGCGCCGGAAGCACCACCGGCCAGGCGGAGAATGGGCGCAGCGCTTCGGCGGCGCGGCGAGCGCGCGCGAAAAGCCGAGGCCAGCGACCCATAATGCGCCAGACAAGGTTGAGCACCGCGATCAACAGGCTGGCGCGGGTCACGACTATGGCTGCGATGACCGAAAGGATCGCGACCGGCAGACCGCCCGCAAGCCCCGCGGTGCTGAAGGCGACGGCAACCGCCGTCAACAGGCCGATGGCGGCCAGGTCTGCGGCACGGTCAACCACGGCAAGCGCGGCCGAGCGTTCGATGGGCGTTCCGGTCTCCTGCCGGATCCAGCGAAGGCGCACGAACTCGCCCACGCGGCCGGGGGTGGCGGTCAGCGCGAATCCCCCCAGGTAGTGGCGAAGTGTCTGTGTGAAACCGACACGGATGCCCAGAACAGTGCAGTACATCTGCCAGCGCAAAGCGCGCAGGATGTAATTCCCGAAGGCCAGAACTAAAAGGGCGGCAATCTGCGCACCGGTTAAGCGCCGGATCGAGGCCCAGGTTTCTTCCCAACCGGTTGCCGCCGCCAGCCCTGCAAGACCTACGGCCATCACTACGACCAAGCCGGCCGTCAGCCAGAGATCGCGCCAGGGGCGTGCCGTCTTGGTGGGCTGAACTGCGTCCGACATCTGTTTCCTGCGCGGCCCGGAGGGGCGGTTGATTGCAGCGTTACAGACAGGTTTCGGCAGAACAATGGCAAGATCCGAATATGTGCGTCCTTTCGCACGGGTTCGGGGTTAGCCGTGCGAAAGGTGCTTAGGTCTGGAAGACGTCCGCCCATTCGGGGTGCCGTCGGCGTTGCGCGTTGATGAACGGACAAAGCGGCACGATCTTCACCCCTTCCTTGCGGGCGTCTGTGACCAGCCGTTCGGCCAGGGCGAGACCTGCCCCGGTGCCGCGCAAGCTGTCGTCGACTCCAGTGTGATCCGCGATGATCAGATGCGGCGAGGCGATGGAATAGGTCAACTCCCCGGACCCGTTCTCGTGGGACAGGACGTAGCGACCCTTGGAGCCATCGACCTCGCGCGCGATCTGAAACCCGCTCATCAGAGTATCGCGGCCTCGGTGGCGGCACGAACCTTGTCTTCGGTGACCTCGGGGGCCAGCTCGACGATCTTCAGCCCGCCCTCGACCACGTCGAACACGCCGAGATTGGTGATGATCCTGTCGACCACACCGGCTCCGGTCAGCGGCAGGCTGCATTCCTTCAGCAGCTTCGGCTCGCCCGCCTTGTTGGTGTGGTCCATTATGACGACCACCCGGCCGACGCCCGCGACAAGATCCATCGCGCCGCCCATGCCCTTCACCAGCTTGCCGGGGATCATCCAGTTCGCCAGGTCGCCGTTCTCGGCCACTTCCATCGCGCCCAGGATCGCCATGGCGATCTTGCCACCGCGGATCATGCCGAAGCTGGTGGCGCTGTCGAAATAGGACGTGTGCGGCAATTCGGTGATGGTCTGCTTGCCAGCGTTGATCAGGTCGGGGTCAACCTCGTCGGCGGTCGGGAAGGGGCCCATGCCCAGCATCCCGTTCTCGGACTGAAGGGTGACGTGCACACCCTCGGGAATGTAGTTGGCCACCAGCGTCGGGATGCCGATGCCGAGATTCACATGCCAGCCGTCCTGAAGCTCCTGTGCGGCGCGGGCCGCCATCTGATTGCGATCCCAGGGCATTACACATCCTCCTTCTTGCGGGTCGTGCGCTGTTCGATGCGCTTTTCATGTTCGCCCTGGATCAGGCGGTGGACATAGATGCCGGGCAAATGGATGTTGTCGGGATCGAGCGAGCCGGTGGGCACGATCTCCTCGACCTCGACAACGCAGACCTTGCCGCACATCG